>CAMLFV010000075.1 GCA_946479395.1 uncultured Flavobacterium sp.
CTGACATTTTCTCTTTATTTTTAGTTGATGATATGGTAGGTTAATTTTCGTCTTTCCAATTTAAACGATCCATTTGGCTGTATTGCCAAGGTGCTCCATTGTTCTCAATGTTGGTCATCATGGTGTTTAATTCCATTGGAGCGGCACTTTGTTCCATAACCAAAAATCGACGCATATCCATAATGATAGATAACGGACTGATGTCTATTGGACAAGCTTCTACACAGGCGTTACAGGTTGTACAAGCCCACAATTCTTCGGGTGTAATATAATCATTCAACAATGTTTTACCATCGTCTACAAAAGTTCCTTTATTGGTATCGATATTTTTACCAACTTCTTCTAAACGATCGCGCGTTTTCATCATTATTAAACGTGGCGATAGTTTTTTACCGGTTAAATTTGCAGGACAAGACGCTGTACAGCGACCACATTCGGTACACGAATAGGCATTTAACAGCTGCACCCAGTTTAAATCCTGAACATCTTGCGCCCCGAATTTTGCTGGCACTGCATCTGCATCAGGTGCTGGTGCTGCAAACGGATCGGCATTTGGATCCATCATTAATTTTACTTCATTGGTAACTGCCTGCAAATTATCGAATTTACCCAACGGTTCAATATGTGCAAAATAGGTATTCGGAAATGCCAAAATAATGTGCAAATGTTTAGAATAGTACAGGTAATTTAGGAAAGATAACACCATAATAAAGTGTCCCCACCAACCTAAACGTTCTAACACATGTAAAGTACCTTCGCTGAAAGATCCAAAAACAGCCGGACCAATGAATTGAGAAATGGTAAAATTAAAAGATCCCTGACCTTCAAAATGTGATTTGCCCATGTTGTACAAAACCTCATCGGTTCCGTTCATGGTAAAAATGCACAATACCAAAATAATTTCCATTATTAAAATTAAATTGGCATCTTTTTTAGGCCAGCCCATTAATTCTTTCATGTTTAAACGCGGAAGTTTTAATAGGTTTCTTCGTGATAAAAAGATAATTGTTGCGGTTAATGCTGCAACCGACAATATTTCGATTAAACTGATCATGAAGGTATAAAAACCACCAAGCGATTCTTTAAAAATACGGTGTGTTCCAAAAATACCGTCGATAAAAATTTCTATCAGTTCAATCTGGGTAATCATAAATGCTGCATAGATGGCAAAGTGTAAAAGTGCCGGAACGGGTCTGGCAAACATTTTCTTTTGCCCGAAAGCTACAAGAAGCATATTTCTCCAGCGTTCTGAAGAACGGTCGGTTCTGTTCACAGACTGACCCAACTTTATATTGCGGTAGATTTTCTTGGCATTTACTGCAAAAAATCCAAAGCCTGCAACGGTTAAAGCTATAAATAAAATACTGCTTAAAATGTGCATTATTGTAATGTATTAATTATTGTTTTTGTTGTATTTAGTTTTGTATGATTATTGTTTTACGGGTTCTGCATAAGGTTGTGCTTTTTTACCGAAAACCGAAATGTTTATGTAACGGCGTGGGTTTAGTTTAACGTCTTCTAACAAACTGTTTAATTCTTTTGTTGCCGATTCTAAGTTGTTGTACAGCTGCTCTTCTTTCATTAATTTACCAATATTTCCTTTGCCACTATTGGCATCGCTCATCATTTTATCAAGGCTTGAAGCTGCATTATCGAATTTATTTAAGATATCTTGTAATTTTTGTAATTGAATCTTATCTAAATCGTTAGAAAAAGCCGAAAGATTTTTAGATGTGGTGTTGAAATCTGAAACAATATTGCTGATTTTAGCTTCGTTGCTTGATACAATTCGGTCAAACTTACCTGTAATAGCATTTGCGTTACCCATTGTAGCATTTAATTTAGCCAAAGCTTCTTGCAGGTTTTTCTGTGCAGCAGGATCTAACGTTTTGTTTATGGTTTGCACCAAGATGTTTACATTGTAAAGAACAGAATCTAATTTTTTTGCGATAGGATCTACTCGTTGCCCTAAATCATCAATTAAACCTGCCATTTGTCCCGATTGCAAATAATCGCCGCTTTTTGCTAAAGTAGGATCATTATAATTAATTTGAAGTGCAATTTGTTTCCCTCCGATTAAATCAGGCGAATAAATTACGGCTTTAGAGGAGATCGGAATATCAACCTTATCGGTCATTACAATTTCTACCAACAGTTTTCCCTGACCTTTTAATGATATATTATGCACCTTACCAACTACCATACCGTTAATTGTTACAGAAGATGCAGTTGAAAGACCTTCGACATTATCGTATTCCACAAAAAATGTTCTGGAACTGCTAAAGATATTTTTACCGTTTAAAAAGGTGTATCCCCAAATTAACATTCCTATAGATAATAACACTAGTACAGCGGTTTTTACCTCTCTTGATATAGCTATTTTCAATTTTCTATTTTTTTAGTTACTTGTTAATTGCTTCTTTAATGCTTATTTTTTTACCGTTTTTGTAGGCAACCAAAAACGCAGAATTGTATCCTTTGTTTTTAGCTACTTCCAAAGCTTTACGTGCATGATCGTAATCGGTAGTTTCATTATAAAAATACTTAAACATATTACCTTCTTTAACCATAGAAATATTGTTTAAACCGTTGAAATTACTCGGCGTTAAAGCAACATCTTTACTACTTGCAGAAATTTGAACTTTGAACGAAACACCAGTTTTAGTAACTGTTTCAGGTTTAGATGCATCTACAGATGATGTTTTAGCAGGTTCCGGAGTTTTCTGTTTTATGGTATCAACCTTTTTAGGTTCGTCTTCTTTAATTGGAGTTTCTCTTGGTTTTTGAGCCGAAATATTCTCACTTGCTGAATGATACTGCTTTTTGTAATCGATGATTGCATTGGCAATTGATCTTGCTAATTCGTTTCTACCTTCTTCGCTGTTTAAATATGCTCCTTCTTCGCTGTTCGATAAAAATCCTAATTCAACCAAAACACTCGGCATAAACGCGGTGTACAAAACCACAAACGGAGCTTGTTTAACGCCACGATTTTTTCTTTCTGCATCGTTTGTAAAACGGGTTTGAATTTTTGAAGCCAACTCAATACTCTGCGTTACAAACTGTTCCTGTATCAGCGTTAAACCAATTAATGATTCGGGTTTGCTTGGATCATAACCAGAATACGATGTTTCATAATTATCCTCTAACGTAATAACGGCATTCTCTTTTTTAGCAATTTCTAAATTCGAGGCGTTTTTACTTGTACCCATTATAAAGGTTTCAGTTCCTGTTGCACTTGGTGCGTTAGAAGCTGCGTTTGCGTGAATTGAAACAAAAATATCTGCTTTTTCACGGTTGGCTATTTCGGTACGTTCTCTTAACTCTAAAAAAACATCTGTTTTACGAGTATAAATAACGCTTATTCCTTTATCTCTCTTTAACAAGTCGCCTACTTTTTCGGCAACATCTAAAACAATTTTCTTTTCTACATAATTTCCGCGCACAGCACCAAAATCTTTACCTCCGTGACCGGGATCTAAAACCACTTTAAAATTTTGGGCATAAACCGTTGATCCAACACACATTAAAAAGGCACCAATAGCAACTTTAAAGTTATCTATAAACATAGCATATTTATATTTCGTTTCTTATAATAAAGTCTAAATTTTAAAAAATATCGATATAAGATTTTCGCACAAAACAAAAACCTATTCTAATTTACAAAAATAGTATATAAAACTTGCATACAAAAGTAATATATCTCGTTTTTAACTCGATTTTACCTACAGCACGCTATTAAGAATTAAAACGAATAAGAGATTTGCTTACCAAAAAAGTATTTTTACCCCCTTTGTGTGTAATTATTTCCACCACATAGAAACATAGACTTTTCTTATATTTTTTAAAAGATTATGATAGACATTTTACTTTTCGCATAGCGAACTATGTGAAAAATAATATAATTTCCAATCCTATCTTTTACAATTAGTAATAATTCTATTCGTCTATGTGGTTAATTTTTATTTATTTTGAATTACACCTAACGGTTTATTTTATTTAGATTGAATTACTTTTTTTATAATCTCTAATAGCTCTTGCAATAGCTTTTGCCATCTCGTTTTTACCTGCTTCGGAATTCAAAAATTCGCCTTCTTCTTTGTTTGAAATAAAACCCAATTCAACCAAAATACTTGGCATAAGTGCGCTGTGCAAAACCCAGAACGGACCTTGCCTTACGCCTCTGTCGGTCCGTAAAACCTCATCTTTAAATCGAACTTGGATTTTAGATGCCAGATCAATACTTTGTTTAATAAATTGTTCCTGCATTAAAGTCAACCCTATTAAAGATTCCGGACGATTTGGATCGTATCCTTCATAATGTTTTTCGTAATTATCTTCTAACGTAATAACAGCGTTTTCACGTTTGGCAACATCTAAATTCGCTTCGTTTTTACTGATACCCATTATATAGGTTTCGGCACCATACGCGCTGGTATTTTTAGCTGCGTTTACGTGAATCGATACAAAAACATCGGCTTTTTCGCGGTTTGCTATTTTGGTTCGTTCTGCAACTTCAACAAAAACATCCGTTTTTCGGGTAAAAATCACTTTAATATCTTTATCAAGCTTTAGCAGTTCGCCCACCTTTAAAGCTACATCTAAAACAATTTTCTTTTCAACTAAATTTCCTCGCATCGCACCGGGATCTTTCCCTCCATGACCGGGATCTAAAACTACTTTAAAATTTTGCGCATAAACTGTTGATCCAACACACATTAAAAAGGCAGCAAAAGCAGCTTTAACCTTATTTACAATCATGATTTATTTTATATTTTCGTTTCTTATTTAAAAGTCTAAAAGTAAAAAAAAATATTAGTAAGTTTGAAGTCTAAAAAACACACCTACCAATTTTACAAAATAGCTTTAAAAAGTTGCACAGAAAAGTAATATATATCGTTTTTAATTTGATCTTGATTCCGGGCGCATTGTCAAAGGTTTCGGCACAAGAATTCCCTCATGTAAACAAGCGCTTAAATATTGAAAGTAAGAACGATACACTTACCAAAAATCTTATTCCGAATACAACTTTAGATACCGTAAAGCCCGTTAAAAATGACAGTATTAAACCTAAACAGGGACAAAAATTAGAAGCGCCTATGTTTAGAACTGCGAAAGATTACGAAAAGCTGGATCAGAAAAATAAAAAGGTTACGTTGTACAATCAGGCGGTTTTTAAGTATCAGGATTACGAACTTACGGCAGGAATCATTATTTATGATTATGAAAAGGAAGAAGTTTATGCCGGCAGAATTAAAGATTCGTTAGGAAATTTAACACAACATCCGGTTTTTAAACAAGGAGCACAGATCGTTGAGCCAGATTCTATTCGTTTCAACACAAAAACAAAAAAAGCAATTGTTTGGAACACCCGTACAAAATACCAGGATTTTAATGTTAAGGCGGCGAAAACAAAAAAAGTAAACGATTCGGTTTACTTTATGAAAGATGTAATTTTTACGACTGCTGAAGATATTGAAAATCCGGAGTATTATTTTCGTACATCGAATGCGAAATTTGTTCCTAACAAAAAAATTGTAACGGGTGTTACCAATTTGGTTATTGAAGATGTGCCTACGCCTATTGGTTTACCGTTTGCTTTTTTTCCGTTATCACAAGGATCTGTTTCCGGGTTTATAATTCCATCTTTTGGTGATACCAATTTACGTGGTTACTATTTACAGAACGGTGGTTATTACTTTGCGTTTAACGATATGGTTGATTTAACTTTATTGGGCGATGTTTACCAAAACGGAAGTAATGCTTTTAATGCGCAATCGCAATACCGTAAAAGATACAAATACAACGGTAATTTTAATTTACGATACGAAACATTAATTGATGGCGAACGTGGTTTTGATAATTATCAAAAAGCTAAAATATATAACATTCAGTGGAGTCATTCACAAGATGCAAAAGCAAATCCAACATCGCGATTTTCTGCATCGGTTAACTTGGGTAGTAGTAATTATTTCCGTAATTCGTTAAACACGCAGAATATTGGTTCTAATATGAATAATACCTTATCTTCATCTATAAATTATTCCAAAACAATACAATCTGTTCCGCAAATAAATTACTCTATAACAGCTAATCATCAGCAAAACACCAATACACAACAAATAACAATGTCTTTGCCAAACATTCAGGCAAGTGTAGATCGGGTATATCCTTTTGCTCCAAAAAATGGTTCTAAAAAAGGCTTTTTTCAAAATTTAAACCTTCAATATAATTTAAGCGGTAGAAATCAAATACAAACAACAGATTCGCTTTTCTTTAAATCAGAGATGTTTAAAGAAATGAATGCAGGCGTACAGCATACAATTCCATTAACAACTAACTTTAAAGTTCTTAAATACCTTTCTGTTTCTATGACTGGTAATTATACCGAAACTTGGGTTTTAAATACCTTTAACAAGTTTTACAGTAATGAAACCAATCAAGTAGAAACAATAAGAGACAACGGTTTTGACAGTTTCCGTACTTATAATTTTAGTACGAATGTTGGAACAACCATATATGGAACATTCAACTTTAATAAAAATTCAAAAATTCAGGCAATACGTCACGTAATGCGTCCGGCTGTTTCTTATTCATACACTCCTAGTTTTGATCAGTATTATGATACGTATGCGATTGATGCGTTAGGCACAACCATGCAAGAATATTCTCGTTTTCAAGGTACGCTGTTTGGCGAACCTAATAAAACAATGTCTAACATGGTAGGTTTATCGTTAGGAAATAATTTTGAAGCTAAAGTGCGTGACGACGAATCTACAACCGGCGAACCTAAAAAAGTGATGCTATTAAACTCGTTGAACTTTAATACATCGTACAACTTTACTGCCGATTCGTTAAAATTAGCACCTATTGGTATGAGTGCGAATACCAATTTATTAAAAGATAAGCTACGATTGAATTTTGGTGCAAGTTTAGACCCTTTAGCTATTAATAATACGGGACAAAGAATTGATAAATTTAACGTTGCAAACGGTGGAAGTTTACTACGTTTAACTAGTGCCAACATTACCGTAAATTATTCTTTGGCAAGTACCGATCCTTTGTTTGGTGGTAGTCCTAAGTCTAAAGACGACGAAGTTGATCAAAATGTACAGAACGGTGGTCGTGGAGATGATTTATTTGGTCAATCAGTTAATTTGGCAGATCGACAAAAATCGATGTTTGATGACAAGAAACGCGAAAAAACAAAAACATCTTTTTACAATACTGACATTCCTTGGGATTTAACCTTGGCTTGGAGTTTAACCTACAACAATGCGCGTCGTACATCTGAAATTACAAACAATTCTTTAATGGTTTCTGGAAACGTAACACTATCACCAGGTTGGTTGGCAGGTTTTTCTACAGGATACGATTTTAAAAACAAAGGAATTACCTATACTCAATTACGTTTTGAACGTGATTTAAAATCTTGGCGAATGGATTTTTCATGGATTCCTAACGGATATTACAAACAGTGGAATTTCTTCATAGGAATTAAATCGTCGATCCTACAAGATATCAAATACGAAAAAAGAAATGCTGCCGAGCGCCGTTTTAGAAACAGATAATCAATAATTAAAATATAAATATGAAAAAAATAATAAATTCATCCAAAGCACCTGCACCAATTGGCCCATACAACCACTCAGTTATGGTTGGAGATTTACTTTTTATTTCAGGACAAATTCCTTATGATCAATCTACAGAAACATTAATTACAACAGGTATTCAAGACGAAACAAAACAAGTAATGCAGAACCTTGCCTTTATAATTGAAGAAGCTGGTTTCACTTTTAAAAATGTTGTAAAAGCAACTATTTTTATTAGAAACATGGATCATTTTAGTATGATTAACGAAATATACGGAAGTTATTTTTCTGCCGAAACCGCACCAGCACGCGAATGTGTTCAGGTTGAAAAACTACCACGAAACGTAAATATTGAAATTTCAATGATTTTGCATAAATAAAAAAAATCGCTTTCAGTTTTGAAAGCGATTTTTTTTATAAACTTTTCTCGAACTTTCTGTAGAACCCTGCAAAAACTGTTAGTACAATTGTAGCAATAAGTATACTTAAAGTATCGCTAACAAATGGATCAACCAAATAAATAACCATAATACCAATTAGTAATGCCAAAATAATGTATAAAAGTGTTTTCATGTTATAGAAAATTATTCAATCCAATAAACTATATCTTTGTGAATACCGTAGATCATACTATTCTTCTTTTCAAACAAATCTAAAATATCTATAAAGGTTTGGTAGGATGTTTTTTTATCTAAAACAATATTAATATGTGCACGTTGTTCTAAATCATTAAATCTAATTGAATCAATGGTTTTATTAACTTTATTTAACAGATCTTTTTTTGATAATTTAACTGCATTAAAAACAATACGTTCACTCCAACCACCACAACTAATAGTTCCATTATCTTCAGACTCATACATAGGTTCTGGTTCTGGAAACGGTGTTTGTTCATCGTACTCTTTTAAAAACTTAGGTTCTAAACTTTTAATTTGTTTGGTATCTCTAATTATAAAATCAATAGCATTATCTACAGGTTTTGAATATAAACTATATACACAAAATACAAGCATTAATACACTTAATATTAAAAAGGTATAATTGTAAAATGATACTACTTGTTTCATTTAGAATTTCACGATGTAAAATAATAACTTATTAATTTCTAATAATAAAAATTACTTAACAATTAATTTTTTAACAGCTTTTCCAATATTAGTATATACTTCAACAAAATATACTCCTGGTGATAAATTACTTATATTAACAGTTCTATAGTTTGCTACTTTAACTACCTGACCTAAAGTATTGTAAAAAGTTACTTTTTCTAAAATTAGATTTTCGTTTATAGTAATATTTAAAATATCTGTAGCTGGATTAGGGTAGATACTAAAATCATTTTCTGAGAATGTATTATTTGATGCTGATCTTAAATCAAAAACTTTTGTGGTTCCATGGCGTTTTACAGCAACCCTTTCACCATTTGAAGAAAGTGAAACATAATACCCAAAATTAATATCATTATATACCTTTGTCCACACATTAGAGATATTTTTATAGATTTGTGTACCGCCAGTTGATGGAGATCTTGCTTCCATAAAAGCCCCTACAGCCAACATACTACCATCTGCTGATAAAGAAACACTGAAACCAGCTTGGTCAAAATTTGCCTGCCCATATATATCAGTTCCTATTTGTGTCCATACGTTAGATATGTTTTTATAAACTCGCACATGCCCTTTATAAAGTCCGTTCCCGTTATTTCGATATCCACCAACAGCTATAATTGTTCCGTCTGAAGAAAGAGAAACACTGCGACCAAACCGGTCACCAGTACCATCTCCTTTGATAGTTTGCCCTATTTGAGTCCATACCCCATTTACATTTCTGTAAACTCTTACAACTCCAGACGAAGATTCAAAAATAGTATCAACTGCTAACACATTTCCATCAGCAGAAAGAGAAACACTGGTTCCGCTGTAATATCCCCAACCGTTACCATTTATGTCTTGACCAACTTGATTCCAAGTTTTAGAAATATTGTTGAAATTATAAACACGGGTAACTCCTTCTGGGCTGTTAAAGTTCCCTTGCCAATCTTTATAAGGCGCACCTATGGCTACAGTATTCCCGTTAGATGAAAGTGAAACACTAAATCCACTTTGCTCTTCTAAGGATTTTCCATAAATAGTTTGCCCTTTCTGTTTCCATATACCCATATCAAATTCATAAACACCAACAGCTCCTGCTTTAATTCCATTTACATTGTTATTTAAATTGTCTCCCACAGCTACTATATTTCCAAAAGAAGATAGAGAAACAGAAAAACCTCTAATAGGTATATTTTGACCTATTTGGCTCCATACTCCCGAAATTTCTTCATAAACTTTTGTTGCATTACCTTGACTTGTATCGGATACAGCAACTATATTTCCATATGAAGATAAAACGACGTTAGAGAAATTACCCTCTCCTTGAATATCTTGACCAATTTTTACCTGACAGAATGCTTTTGTAGATATAAGTAATAAAATAAGTACTTTCTTTACCATAATGTGCATATTTTTGATTTATATGTAAATTTAATAAAAATTAACACTTATAAAATTAAAACAAACATTCATAATCATAAGTTTACAATTTTAAATATTTCATAATTAATTTTGATTTGATACTTTACCGAATATTTATCTTATAAATATTCAATAAATAAATATTTTTTGTATTTTTATGGCATTATTTTATTTTATATAATAATTAAACTTAAAAATTTAAGATGAAAAAGATATTTTTCTTTATTACAATAACAACCTTTTCAACAATTGGATTTACTTCATGTTCTGGAGACGATTCGGTAGTAGAAATTCCTAATCCTAATCCTAACCCTAATGTTGGCGAACAATTAAGAATTGTTCATAACGGAACATTTAGACCTTTAGGTACTCAAGCAATGTTTCAAGCAATGAGTGGTTCAACTCAAGTAACTGATGCAGTTTTTTATGTTGACGGTAAAGCAATTCCTGGAAGCACTTATACACAATCAACCATTGGTGAAGTTAAAGTACAAGCTCGTAGAGCAGGATATGTAGATAGTGAATTTGTTACTATTCAGTTTGCACAAAAACCTTATTAATTTTAATCAATTCCTTTTATCCTAATATAAAAAAGTGAAGCTTTAAACGGCTTCACTTTTTTGTTCTTTATCAAACATCAATTCTCTTGATTTTCGCTTGTCTATTTTATCCTTTTTAAAATCGAACATTGTTCCAAAAATCTTATCCCATAAAGTGTTACTTACGCCAAAACCTAAATGATCGTTTCGGTAATGGTGTAAATGGTGGTTGCGCCACAAAGGCTGTAAAAACTTAAACGGTGGTTCAATTGCATGAATTAAATAATGCATAGATGCATACATTAACCAACCTAAAATAAAGCCCGGATAAAACGCAAAGGCATATTTACCAAGAACCATATATTGAATACCAAACAACGCCGCTGCTATTATTAAACTTGGCACAGGTGGCATAAACAACCGTGTTTTATCTTTCGGATAGTGGTGGTGGTTTCCGTGCATAATGTAGGCAAACCTTTGCATACTTTCTTTTTCGCTTATTAAATGAAAAATATAACGGTGTGCAATATATTCAAAAAATGTCCAAAAAAACAAAGCAAAAACAAACACTCCAAGCATTGTTATTACAGACATGTTGTAATTCACGTATCCGTAATAAAAACAGTACATTAAAATAGGTACGTGAATACCCCAGCTTAATGCGGGATGACCTTTGGTTAGTAGTTCTAAAAACGGATTTTTGAACAATTGAGCCTGTCCTGAATTTTCTACTCTTTGACCTTTCATTACTCTTCTTTTTTTGATTGTAATTTACTAAGAACAAATCTAAACTACAAGTTTTTTACCAACGAATTATTGCACTTGCCCAAGTAAAACCGCTCCCAAAGGCTGCAAGTACCACTAAATCACCTTCTTTAATTTTTCCGTTTTCCCAAGCTTCGGTTAATGCAATGGGTACCGATGCCGCTGTGGTATTGCCGTATTTCATAATGTTGTTATACACCTGATCATCGGTCAACCTAAATTTCTGCTGAATAAATTGCGATATACGTAAATTTGCCTGATGTGGTATCAACATATCGATATCTGAAACCTGTAAATTATTCGCTTCCAAACCTTCGTTAATTACTTCTGAAAATCGAACTACCGCATTTTTAAACACAAATTGGCCATTCATGTATGGATAATACGATTCATCGTTTGGATTATTTTCTTTAATGATATCGGTAACCCAACGCTTGCCCATTCCGGGTGCAATCAATGCCAATTCTTCGGCATGCTCACCTTCAGAATGCAAATGAGTTGATAGAATTCCTTTTGACAGATCTTTGGTTCGACTTAAAACTACTGCTCCTGCCCCATCACCAAAAATCACCGAAACTCCACGTCCGCGAGTGGTCATATCCAATCCTTTGGAATGAATTTCAGATCCAACCACTAAAATGTTTTTATACATTCCGGTTTTTATAAATTGATCGGCAACCGAAAGTGCATAAATAAATCCTGAACATTGGTTGCGAACATCTAACGCGCCAACGGTTTTAATGCCCAATTCCTTTTGTAATGTAACTCCGGGACCTGGAAAATAATAATCGGGACTTAAAGTGGCAAATACAATAAAATCAATATCGTTCTTATCAATTCCGGCACGTTCAATGGCTATTTTCGATGCTTTTAATGCCATACCCGAAGTAGTATCTTCTGGCAAAACCACATGGCGGCGTTCTTTTATACCGGTGCGCTCTTGAATCCATTCATCGTTTGTATCCATTAATTTTGATAAATCGCTATTGGTTACAACGTTTTCAGGCACATAAAAGCCCAAACCGGATATTTTTGAATGATACATAATCATACTATTTTATATAGGCTAATTTAATTATAATTTTTAAACAGATAAAATACTTATTTTTGTAAAAACCCTATTATAAATGAAA
>CAMLFV010000076.1 GCA_946479395.1 uncultured Flavobacterium sp.
CTTCAAACTATCCAGGCAATTCTGTGTTGATGAATGTCGGTGAATATCCACCCACTTTTCAGCTCCCAACGCAATTTCCTTATCAATTGTTTTGCTGAATTTTTGTTCGATCATGTGTAAATCCTGAATACCAAAAACCTCGCAACTTCTCATTACTGCACTTGTATTATGCAGCTGATATACATCTTCAACGGCAATACAAAAATGCTTGGTTCTATTTTCTAATACTTCGTCAAACTTTAGCTTTCTGTTTTCGGTAATAAAATCTTCTAAATATTTTCTGTAATCTTCACTTTTATATAATTCTGATAAATTCATGGCTTTTACTTAATTTAGTAGCACAAAGATACAATTTGCAGATACAATGAAAAATTTAGTTTTTTTAACAGGCGCAGGAATTTCGGCTGAAAGCGGCATTAAAACCTTTAGAGATGCCGATGGTTTGTGGGAAGGACACGATATTATGGAAGTTGCCAGTTTTGAAGGTTTTGAAAAAAATCCAGCATTGGTTTTAGATTTTTACAATCAAAGAAGAAAGCAGTTGTTGGAAGTTCAACCGAATAAGGCTCATGAAATAATTGCCGATTTACAGCAACATTTCAACGTGACCGTTATTACTCAAAATGTAGATGATTTACATGAACGCGCCGGCAGTAATAAAATTATTCATTTACATGGCGAACTTTTAAAAGCACGCAGTGTTGTTAACGAAACTTTGATTTACGATTGGAAAACCGATATTTTACAAGGAACAACAAACGATAAAAACCACCAATTGCGTCCACACATTGTGTGGTTTGGTGAAGCAGTTCCGGAAATTGAAAACGCTGTAAAAATTATTGAACAAGCTGATATTATTGTTATTGTTGGAACATCTTTGCAAGTATATCCGGCAGCAGGTTTAATAGATTATGCCGATAAAGCAAAACACTTTTTTTATGTTGATTTGAATCCTGCTGAAACCAGTTACTTTAGAAAGAAGATAAAAGTTATTTCCAAAAAAGCATCTGAAGGAATGATTGAATTACAGAATTTGCTAAAAGATTTATAAATTGTTTTGTAAAAAAAAATGCGGATAATCGGTGGTAATGTAATCAATTTTTTGAGAGATAAATTTGTTGGCGGTTTCTAAATTGTTAACCGTCCACGAATTTGTTTTTAGGTTTAGGTCTTTAAATTCTTTGATGATGTTTTTATCAGTTAAAAGCAAACTGTAGTTATAATCCATTCCATTTAAACCGCTTTTCAAAACTTCACTTGCAGTTTTATCTCCTCCCAAATAATGAACAAGAAAGTTGGGAAGTTTGTTTTTAAGATACACAGCCGAATCAAAATCAAACAAAATAAATTCTAAATTTTCGGGATTTGCATTGATTGGAAGTTCATTTACAATAACATCAATCAAAAGTTTTGTTCGATCTGTACAGCCGATTTCAGAAGTTTTAATCTCTAAAATCAATTTTGTATCAGTTTGATTCAATCCTTCAGAATAGAAATCATTCAATGTTGGGAGTTTTTCTCCGTTTGGCAATTTTTCAATCAATAAATCATTATAATTGGTAGTTTCGATATTCAATCCAAAAAAATAAGCATCATGATTAACAACCGCAATAAGATCTTTGGTTAAATGAACATCGAATTCCGTTCCGAAACACTTTAATTCAATTGCTTTTTTTAATGAAGCGACTGAATTTTGTGGTAGATTAAATTCTTTCCAAGCTCCGCGATGTGCAATGATTTTATTTTTCATGTTGAACGAAAACTAACTTTCTTTTTCTGTTTTCGATGGCTTTTTCGATTCTTTTTCCAAATCATCTTTCAGTTCATCCATAAGCGAATGCTTCCAAAGTTTTGTGCCTGTTACATAAGCTACTTTACTAATTAAAAAACCGGCAACGGGCGATGTAATCAATAGAAAAAACATAATTGCTATTGCTTTTGTTGTTACCGAAAAATCTGAAAAATATAAAACCGCAGCAACTAAAATACAACCAATGCCCAATGTTGCAGCTTTTATTGTTACTGACAAACGCGAATAAAAATCGGGCATTTTAAAAACACCAATAGAGGCAATTAAAATAAAAATTGCCCCCAATGTACTAAAAGTCATTATTAAAATATCATTCATCTCTTTTGCGTTTAAATATATAATAAGAAAATGCAACGGTACTTAAAAAGGCAATCAGCGCCATAATCATGGCTTCTTCTAAAAACATGGGATTATTTACAACAATACTAAAAAGTGTTATAAATGCAACACCTACTGTAATCATTAAATCAAGTGCTACTACCCTATCAACCACCTGTGGACCTTTTATAAACCTTAGAATTATAAAAAAAATAGCCAGACAAATAATGGGCATTACAACATACGCTATATAATCTTCAACCGTCATATTATCGAAGTATTTCTAATAATTTTCTTTCAATTCTGTTACTCAACGTGCTTTTAAATTCTTCTTTATTTGTAAGATACATTACATGAATATACATAAATTTCTTGTCTTTAGACAAATCTATCACTACCGTTCCCGGTGTAAGGGCAATCATATTTGCCAGCATGGTAATTTCGAAATCTGTTTTTGCATCCATTTCATATTTAACAATTCCGGGTTTCATGTTGTAATTTGGCGTAACAACATCTTTCATAACTTCGAAATTGGCTTTCAGCAAATCGTAAAAAAACAAAAATATGAAGGCGAAAATTTTAGGAACTCTGTAAAAATACTCTGTGTTGGCTCTTATAGATCGGTTTACCATCCACAAAATAAAGAATCCCATGGTGTATCCAAAAAGAAAATTGGCATAGTCTAACTGACCGGTAAGTGCCACCCAAACAAATGTAAGTAATATGTTTAATAAGAAATTTTGTAACATAATTATTCTTTTGAACCTAATACGTTATTGATATAAATTTCGGGACGTTTCATTTCGTAAGCTGCTTTTTCTGATAATTTGATGAAACTATTGGCGTTTAGTCCGATTATTAAAGATACGGCAGCTAAGCCAACAATTGGTGCGATTAATGCAATTTTTCCTGATAATGAAAACGGTGCAAAATGATCTATTTCTTCGGTAATTGGTTTTGGCGATATTTTCCAGAAAGCTTCAGACCAAATTCGGATAATAACAAAAAGTGTTACAAAGCTTGCAATAATTAATGCGGCTAATAAAAAATAATTTTCTTGTTTAAAGGTTTCTTGAAACAATAGAATTTTTGGCCAGAAACCTGATAATGGCGGAATTCCAATCAATGAAAACAATACCAAAGCAACCACGAATGAAAACTTTGGATAATCTTTCAATAAACTTCCCAATCGAGTAATATCAACCGTTTCACGCATTTTCACGATTACGCCCGAAATCATAAACACGTTACTTTTTACAATTACATCGTGAATCAGATAAAAAACAACTGCTACAAAAGCTAATTCAGTATTTAAGCCCAATCCTGCAATTAAATATCCAATATGACAAATGATTAAATACGATAAAATTCTGCGGATGCTACGTTTATTAATGGTTCCTAAAGCACCTGTAATCAAGGTTAAAACCGCGATGATTGAAAATAAAGTCAGCGTAAAATAATCAGGTTGAAAAATTACGGTAAACACGCGCAACATGGCGTAAATTCCCATTTTTGTAAGCAATCCGCCGAATATCGCTGCAATTGCCGATGGCGGTGTATGATACGCCGATGGCAACCAGAAATACAATGGAAATACAGCAGATTTAATTCCGAAACCGACAAAAAACAACAGCGAAGTCACCGTAACCAAACCTTTATTTTCTACCAAAGTGATTTTATTGGCAATATCGGCAATGTTCAACGTTCCGGTAATTCCGTATAAAACCGCTATTGCAGTTAAGAAAATCACTGATGCCAGCATGTTCATGGTAACGTATTTTATTGCTCCTTCCATCTGCATTTTTTTTCCTCCAACAGTCAATAAAATAAAAGACGATATAATTACCACTTCAAACCAAACATACATGTTAAAGATATCGCCCGTAAGAAATGCACCTAAAAGCCCCATGATTAAAAAGTGGAAAATAAAAAAGTAACCGTATTTAATTCTGCTGACATTTAAACTAGCAGTTGAGTAAATTCCGACAGCCAATGAAACCAACGCCGTTAAAAGAACCATAATGGCACTTAAGGTATCCGATATAAAAGTGATACCAAACGGAGCCTGCCAACCGCCCAATTGCAAGGTTAAATATCCTTGAGATAAGGTCATTTCGAACAAACGCAAACACAACAAAAATGCAATACTGTTTCCAACTATGCTTATTATTTTCTGGATTAGAACTTTTTGCCAGAAAAATAACAACACAATAGCGGTAATCATGTGCATTAATATAGGTGCCAATATAAAGTTTGTTGTCATATATCTAAATCTTGAATATTTAATGAATCTAAATCATCAGATCCCGCAGTAGTATAAACTCTTTTTAATAAAACAATTGCAAATGCTGTTAATGCAAAACTTATTACAATTGCTGTTAATATTAAAGCTTGCGGAATTGGATCGGCATAAACTTCTAAAAACTTACTGTTTTCTGGTCTTATAATCGGAGCTTTACCTTTGGTTAATCCACCCATTAAAAAGATCAGAATATTTGCGCCGTTTCCAAGCAATAACAAGCCCAAAAGCAGTTTTACCATGCTTCGGCGAAACATCATATATATACCGGCAGAATAAAACGCGCCGACTAAAATCACTAATAATAATTCCATTTATGTATTTTCTGAAATTGTAAATAATATTGTTAAAACAACACCTATAACCACCATATAAACGCCCAAATCGAATATTAAGGCAGATCCAAAAGATCCGATGGCTACAACATTATCGGCAAACCAAACGCCACTCATAAAAGGATGCCCTAATAAAGTAGGTAACATTCCGCTTAAAAAGCAAAGCATTAATCCCGTAGGTATCACGAAAAACGGTTTTATACTGAACATTTTTAAAGTTTGTGTTGGACTGTAAGCAAACGAATGCAGTACAAATGCGATAGACGCAACCAAACCGCCCACAAAACCTCCACCCGGAAGGTAATGTCCACGTATTAACAAAAAAATCGAGAACAAAATCAATAATGGTAATAAATAATTTGTTGATGTTCTTAAGATTGTTTTGTCTAATCTTTCATTATTCCGATTTCTCTCCATCTTGCGTCTTATATTTTAAAATACTGTAAACTCCCACCGCTGCAATTGATAAAACTATAGTTTCAATCATGGTATCAAATCCACGAAAATCAACCAAAATAACATTCACCACATTTTTACCTTTAGCTAAAATATAAGCGTTATCTGCATAAAATTTACTTACATCTTTTTCCGATGGAGAAACCAAAGCCTGCAACGTAATCAATGAAATTAATATTCCAAAGCAAACCGAAATCACTCCGTCTCTAAATTGAATTTTCTTATTTGTAAACTTTAAAAACGGTGGTAATTTGAACAAAACCAATACAAAAAGTACAACCGTTAAGGTATCAATTGCAAACTGCGTCATTGCCAAATCGGGTGCGCCGTAAAAGACGAAAATCAAACAGATTGAATAACCGATTACGCCTAAAGCCGCAATTGATGTTAGTCTGGATGTGGTGCTTGTAATAAAATAAATGGCGATAATGGTAATGACAAAAACTGTGAATTCATAAATTCTAAAGGCAGATAAATCTTCGGTATTTACACGCAACGGAACATCGGCAAACAGCTTGTATCCAACAATTCCTGTAAAAAAGATCACGATAAACATGATGTAAACCCTTAAATAGCCGTTATGGAAAAAGCGCGTATATCTAAATGCAAACCAACGAATGCCTAATGCGATACTTGTAAGAATTGTTTGTGGTGAAAAATCGTCCAATCCTTTTAATCGGCTTTCGTTTCGGCTTGATGGTTTTATGGCGAAATACAGTAAAATTCCCAAAACAATTGTAATAGCACTTAACAACAAAACCAAGTTGAAACCGTGCCACAATGACAAATACATTTGGGTTGAAGTTCCTAAAACCGAAATTGTTGCCGATTTTAATATGGATTGATCTATGATTGATGGAACGATACCAAAAAGCAACGTTAATGCACTTAATAAAACCGGCGGAAACCATAAATAGAAATTCGGCTTTTTGATTTTTTCGAACTCTTTTGGAAGCTTTCCAAAAAACGGACGAATTCCTGCCAGAAATCCTGAAGATGTTAGAAATATATTTGTCAGTAAGGCAATTCCAGTTAGTACAAAAACAGTTTCCTGCGTCCAGATTCCATCAGTAGAAACGCCGTAAACTAGTTCTTTACTTAAAAAACCGAATGTAAAAGGAATTCCTGCACTTGATAATGCTGCGATAAATCCTGCGATAGCAATTACGGGCATTACTTTACGAAGTCCTCTTAAAACCGATAAATCTCTGGTGTGTGTTGCGTGATCTACAATTCCTGTTATTAAGAACAATGTTGCCTTGTAAAGTGCATGAACCAATATAAAGGTACACGCTGCGTATAAAGCTGTTTCGGTTCCTATTCCTATCAAAAAAACAATGATTCCCAAAGCCGAAATGGTAGAATATGCCAGTAAACCTTTCATATCTTTATGAAAAACACTCAACACAGCACCCATTACCATTGTAATTCCACCAACAATCATTAAGGTATCATTCCAAATAGTATCGCCACCCAAAATTGGGGAAAAACGTGCTAAAATGTAAATTCCGGCTTTAACCATTGTTGCCGAATGCAGATAAGCCGAAACCGGAGTTGGAGCTTTCATTGCGCCCGGAAGCCAGAAATGAAACGGAAATTGTGCCGATTTTGTGAATGCTCCCGCAAAAAGAAGGAATATAATAATGTAATAATATTCGTTGTTTAGCAATACATCGGGATATGCAAGAAGTTCGTTTAAAGAATATGTTCCTGCAACAATACCAATTAAAGCAAATGCCGCCAACATTAAAAATCCACCTAAACCTGTTAAACTCAACGCCCATAGCGCACTTTTTCGCGATGCTTCCTGATCGGTGTTGTATCCAATCAAGAAAAATGAACTGATACTTGTTAGTTCCCAGAAAATAAATAAAGTTATTAAATTATCAGACAAGACCACGCCCAGCATGGCACCCATAAAAAGAGTTAAAAAGCAATAAAACCGGTGAATATTTTCATCTCTTTTCAAATATTCCGCAGCATACAGATAAATTAATGTACCAATACCGGTAATCATTAATCCAAAAAGCATGGAAAGACCATCAATTTTAAAATCTAACGAAATTCCTAAAGAAGGAATCCATTCATTTTTAAATAATATTGATTTAGTTCCTTGATAAACAGCAGGTAAATAGGTTATTAGGTAAAGGAATAGTAGAAGAGGAACAACACATACAAATTTAAAAAACCTTAAAAATTTTTGCGGCTTTAAAAGCAACATCAAAAAGGCTAACAAAAAGGTTATAATGATCGGTAGAAGCATAAAATGTGTAGTTTAGTCCTTTCTCTATATCTTAAATTATATCGATTTTTGCTAAAATAAGAAAAATAAGTCAGAAAATGAAATTTAATCTTCATTCAATGATTGAGAAAGGAGCTTGAATAAACTACTTTATGTGGAATTTACAACCAATTCACAGGTTTCCCTTTTTTACTGAAAAGCCAGGCAATAAAAACCGTGTCTTTACCATCTACCTTAAAAACTTTAAATTGCGGAGCTAAAATAATAGCTGCAATTCCGCTTACAATTGGTATCCATAAGCCTGTAAGCAAGGCAAAATGAACGATTAAAAAACGTGCTGCTAAAAATATACCTGCAAAGCACATAAACTGGATTAGTAATATTTTGGTTGCTTTATTCATTGTTTGATCTGTTTTGAAATTTGGTTCGTTTGCTGCCTTCGTACATTTCGTATTTCACCAAGCGCGATTCTAATTTACCGTTAAACAACTTAATTTTTCTCGATGGTTTTAAGCCTACAAACTTTAAAGCTTCAACATTTCCGGTAATAAACCATGAATTGGTGCCTGGATAGCTTTGCTTTAATGTATCGCCAATTTCTCGGTAAAAACGCTCTAAATTAATATCTAAACGTTCACCATAAGGTGGGTTAAAAACCATGTGTAACGGACCTTGAACTTCTTTTTCTGTTTCAAAAAAGTTCTTTTGTTCAATTTTTATATACTCGTCTAAATTGGCATTTCTGGCATTGTCTTTTGCTTTTGCAACTGCAGACGGCGCTTTATCGTAACCAAAAATATCAAAATGAAAATCGGTAATTTTTTTAAGTAACGATTCTTCTACTTTTTCAAACAAATCGGCATCCCAATCTTTCCATTTTTCAAAAGCGAATTCTTTTCTGTTAATGTTTGGCGGAATGTTACACGCAATCATAGCTGCTTCAACCAAAAAAGTTCCAGATCCGCACATAGGATCCAAAAAATTTGATTGCCCTGTCCAACCACTTAAAATTAAAATTCCAGCAGCCAAAACCTCGTTAATCGGCGCAATATTTGTTGCCGTTCTATACCCGCGATGATGTAACGAAACCGTGCAAATTTCGTTCTGAATATGAATGTTAATACGTAAATCTGGATGGTCTTTATCGATATTCGGTCGATCGTCAAACTTCTTTTTAAACTGATCTACAATGGCATCTTTACTTTTTAAAGCGACAAATTGCGAATGATTAAAATTATCAGAAAATATGGTAGCATCAATCAAAAACGATTTATTCACACTTAAAAACTCGGTCCAATCAATACTTTGAACGCCGTTATACAAGCTGGTTTCGTTAAAAACCTTGAATTGTTTTATTGGTTTTAAAATTTTTAAAGCCGTACGCAAAGCCAAATTTGCCTTGTACATAAAGCCCTGATCGCCATAAAAACTAACCATTCTGGTACCTTGTTCTACACGTTGTGCACCTAATTTAATCAATTCGTTTGCTAAAATCTCTTCAAAACCAAAGAAGGTTTTAGCTACCATTTTAAAGTTTTCCATACTCAATTCCTTTCCGTCGGGAACGATAAATTTATTTAATTCTACAAAAATAGCTTATTTTTGCGTTCACAAAATTTCTAACATGCAAGAATCTAAAAAAACATATAGCAATAATTGGTTTGATACGCCTTTTTATCACATTTTATACAAAGATCGTGATTATGCCGAAGCCCAATTGTTTATTGATAATATTACCGAATATTTGAATTTACCCGAAAATGCAAAAGTGCTTGATTTGGCTTGCGGTCGCGGCAGACATTCTATTTATTTGAATAAGTTGGGATACAATGTTGTAGGTGCCGATTTATCTGAAAACAGTATTGCTTTTGCGAAAGAATTTGAAAATGATACGTTGCATTTTCAAGTGAAAGATATGCGCGAACCTTTTAACGAGAAATTCGATGCTATTTTTAACCTGTTTACAAGTTTTGGATATTTTGAAAACAACGAAGACAATTTAACAGCTTTGAAAGCCATTAAAAACAGTTTGAACGATTTTGGTTTCGCTGTTCTTGATTTTATGAATGTTGAAAAAGTGACCGAAAACTTAATTGCCGAAGAAACAAAAGAAGTTGATGGTATTGTTTTTAACATTAAACGTTGGATTGAAAACGGTTACATTTTAAAAAATATTGTTTTTGATTTTGAAGGCGAACATTTTGATTTTACCGAAAAAGTAAAAGCATTGACGTTAGAAGATTTTGAAACCTTAATGGAACAAGCCGGAATTTATTTGTTGGATACTTTTGGCGATTACAAATTGCATAAATTTTACAAAAAAGAATCGGACCGTTTAATAATGATCTTTAAATAATGGAAACATATTTATTACCCTTTTTAGCTGTTGTATTAGGATATTTTTTAGCGATAATTGTTAAACCAGCCAAAAAGAAAACCATAAAACTGCTGTTGGCATTCAGTGGTTCTTTTTTGTTAACAATGACGGTTTCGCATTTATTGCCGGAAGTTTATGCGTATGTTATTGAAGGAAATCATACGGAAGTTATTGCTGAAAAAGTAGATAATTCTATGGTACAGCATTTAAATGATCATAATCATGAAGATCACGCACACGATTCTCATGATCATCATAACCACTATCATTCTGAAGCTAATAATTCAAACCAGCACAATCACGACCACGATGCCATGAAACAAATCGGGTTGTTTATTATGTTAGGAATTGTTTTTCAGATTATTTTAGAATATTTCTCTAAAGGTGCAGAACACGGTCACGTACACGTACACGAAAAAATGACTTCGATGCCTTGGCTTTTATTTGCGAGTTTGTGTTTGCATGCATTATTTGAAGGAATGCCCGTTAGCCAGCACACGCATTTGGCATGGGCAATTGCCATACATCATTTCCCAATCGCGATAATACTAACGTTATTCTTTTTACAGGCAGAATTAAACAAAAAATTCGTTTTTATGTTTATGATTGCCTTTGCATTAATGACACCTCTTGGCACTTATTTATCGGCAAACTTGTCATTTTTAATTGACTATTATGTACCCATTTCAGCATTTGTAATAGGTATTTTATTCCATATATCATCAACCATAATATTTGAAAGCAGCGAAGGACATAAATTTAATCTAGCTAAATTATTAGCAATAATTATAGGAATTGCTTTAGGCTTTTTTGTTTAAAAGCAAAAGCCTCAGAATAATCTGAGGCTTTTTTATATCCCTTTTAAAACATCTATTAAATAATCGATTTCTTCTTTCTTGTTTTCATGACCGAATGATAAACGCAAACTTGGTTTTTTAATTTCAACTTCGTCTAAAAATTCAGCTAAAACGTGTGATGGCTTCTGACTTCCAGATTGACAGGCACTACCGCGTGAAACGGCAATTCCTTTCATATCTAACTGAAACAACATCATTGCAGCTTTCTCCGGCGAAAATGGTAAACGAATGTTTAATACATTGTAAAATGCTGATCCGTTTCCGTTGAATTTAACATCAGTAAAGGTTTCTTCTAATTTAGCTTTGCAGTAATCACGTAATTCGGTAATTTTTGTACGGTCTTTATTTAAATGTTGATACGATAATTCTAATGCTTTAGCCATACCAACAACCTGATGAGGCGCTTCGGTACCGGCACGCATTCCTTTTTCTTGTTCGCCACCAACGATTAATGGTTTCAACACATTTTTCTTACGGATAAATACAAATCCTGCTCCTTTTGGTCCGTGAAATTTATGAGCTGAAGCTACAATAAAATCAACAGGAATTTCATCTAAAGGAATTTCAACTTTTCCAACAGATTGAACCGTATCTGAATGAAACAAAGCGTTGTATTGCTGTGCCAAATCGGCAACTCGTTTCAAATCTAAAACAGTTCCTACTTCGTTGTTAACATGCATCAAACTGATCAAAGTAGGCTGCGAATCTTTCAACAACTCTTCTAAATGGTTAAAATCAATTTCGCTGTTTGGTAAAACATTCACATAATCAATCTTTGTACCATATTCTTTCTCCATTTCTTTGATAGAATACAAGGTACAATGATGCTCAATTCTAGTTGTAATGATTCTTTTTATACCTAAATCGCGTACCGATGAACGAATAATCCAGTTATTTCCCTCTGTTCCACACGATGTAAAAATAATCTCGCTTGCCGTTACATTAAACTGTTTTGCAATCGTTTTACGAGATGCTTCGATCAATGCCTTAGTGTGACGACCAATTGAATAGGTTGATGACGGATTTCCGAAATCGTTCGTTAAAATTTTTATCATCTCTTGCACTACTTCTGGTCGAACAGATGTTGTAGCGGCATTATCAAGATATATTTGGTTCATTTATTTTATAATTTTCTTAGTTAGATTAGTTAAAATACGGTAGTTAAAAATAAAAACCGATAGCAAAATTAAGAAATATGATACAAATTGTAAAGTATTTATATGTTCTTTATAATAAAAGATTGCCAGCATAAACGCAATTAGCGGATTTATGTACAACATAACGCCTACATTTGATGCCGGAGCTCCTTTTAATGCGTACAAATTCATGTATAAAGGCACCAACGTAAACAAGGTTGCTATGGCAAAAATATATATGTAAAACGACGGATTTACTGGTATGCTAAACCCGTTTACAAAATAATATGGTAGTGATAAAATAAATATGAGTATAATTTGAACTGTTAGTATGTTTAATTTATCAAAATAGATGTTCGATCGTTGCGAAATCAAGTAGAAAGCATACGTAAAGGCAACTATCAAAGCAAAAAACAGATTGTTTGAATTACTGATAAAACAAATTAAACAGCCAATAAAACTTATTAAAACGGCGATCCATTGAATTCTTTTAAGTTTTTCTTTTAGTATGATATTAGCCAGAAATGTAGTAATAATTGGACAGACCAAATAGGCAAAAGATGCCGATTGCACATTAATTTGATTTACCACAAATATGAACAAAAACCAATTTATACCCAACAAAACGCCACCGGTTAATGATAGAT
>CAMLFV010000077.1 GCA_946479395.1 uncultured Flavobacterium sp.
TATTTAGCTGACCTTTAGTTGTTAACGGTTTTAGTCCGGGAATAATCGGAACCTCAATCCCGGCTTTTCTGCATCTGTCTACAAAATCAAAAAACTTAGCATTATCAAAAAACATCTGCGTAACAATATAATCGGCACCTTTATCAATCTTTTGTTTTAAAAATTGCAAGTCGGTATCAAAATTCGGAGCTTCCATGTGCTTTTCCGGATACGCCCCAACACCTATGCAAAAATTGGTCGTGTGCGAATTTTCCAATTCATCATCTAAATAAATGCCGTTGTTCAATTCCGAAATCTGCGTTACCAATTCCGATGCATATCTGTGTCCGTTTTTTTCAGCCTTAAAATAAATTTCACTTTTAACCGCATCGCCACGCAAAGCAACCACGTTATCAATTCCTAAAAAATCTAAATCTATCAAAAAATTCTCGGTATCTTCTTTGGTAAAACCGCCACACAAAATATGCGGCACGGCATCAACCTTGTATTTGTTCTGAATAGCAGCACAAATACCAACTGTTCCCGGACGTTTTTTTACCACTTTTTTCTCCAACAAACCGTTCCCAACATCCTTGTATGTGTATTCCTCACGGTGATATGTAACATCAATAAACGGCGGATTAAACTCCATTAACGGATCAATCGTGTCAAAAATACATTGAATATTTTGCCCTTTCAAAGGCGGTAAAATCTCAAACGAAAACAAGGCTTTTCCGTCGGCATTCTGTATATGTTCGGTAACTTTCATTTTATAATTATTTGGGCGTTACCCGCCGAGGCGGGTCGGGCAGAACTTCGTTCGCAAGTTTCGGAAAAGCAACATTTAGTTGCTTTTCTCACTTGTGTTACAAGCTTTTGTTCATTCTTCACAAAAGGCTTTTCACTTCACCCGAGGCTTCAGCCGAACTGACCGAAGGTAATCCCTAACGCAGCTAGTTGTTAGTACTCTATTATTTATTGATACACCATAAAATTTAAAATCATGTTGTCCCTACCAAGACCTCACAGGTTTTTAAAATCTGTGAGGTCTAAATGAAGTTCTCGACAAGCTAAAACTGATGAAATCTGTGAATCTGTGGTATTTTCAAAAGTTATTCATTAATATTTGGACCAAGCCATTTGGCAGCTTCCTCAAAACTGATGTTTCGTCTGCGGGCATAATCTTCAACCTGATCGTTTTTAATTTTCCCTACACCAAAATATTTCGCTTCTTTGTTTCCAAAATAATATCCCGAAACAGACGATGCCGGCCACATTGCCAAACTTTCGGTTAGTGTTACACCAATTTCATCGGCAACATTTAAAACATCCCAAATGGTATTTTTCTCCAAATGGTCTGGACATGCCGGATAACCTGGTGCCGGACGAATCCCCTCGTACGATTCCTTGATTAAATCGTCGTTGGATAATTGTTCCGAAACCGAATAACCCCAAATTTCTTTACGGACTTTTTCGTGCAGATATTCCGCAAAAGCTTCTGCCAAACGATCGCCCAACGCTTTAACCATAATGGAATTGTAATCGTCTTGAGCGTTTTCATAATCTTTCGCTTTTTCTTCAACACCAAAACCGGTACTCACGCAAAACAAACCGACATAATCGCTGATTCCTGTTGATTTTGGAGCGATAAAATCTGCTAAGGCAATATTTGGTACACTGCCCGATTTATGTGCCTGCTGACGAAGAGTTAGCAAAGTTGCGATGGTTTCATCATTTTCATCAAGCAACTCAATATCATCGTCATTTACCTGATTGGCTTTATAAATCCCAATAATTCCTTTGGCTTTAAACCATTTTTCTGAAACAATCTTTTGCAACATTTGCTGTGCTTCAGCAAACAAAATAGTTGATTGTTCGCCTACAATATCATCGGTTAAAATCTCTGGATACTTGCCAAATAACTGCCAAGACCTAAAAAACGGCGTCCAATCTATATACGGAACTAATTCTAATAATTCTACGGTAACCTGTTTTTTACCAAGAAAATTAGGTTTTGCAATTTGCTGGGAATGCCAATCTATTTTGTATTTATTTTTACGGGCATCGACAATCGACAAATATTTCTTATCTCGTGCACGATGTAAAAAATCATATCGTAATTTTTCATATTCCGCTCGAATATCTTCCTTATAAATTTTGTTTTTATCGGGTTGTAATAAATTGTTAATCACCGTTACAGCACGTGATGCATCGTTTACATGAACAACTGTTTGTGTATATTCAGGGGCAATTTTTACGGCAGTATGCGCACGTGATGTTGTTGCACCACCAATCATTACAGGAATTTTAACTCCAATTTTTTCTAATTCTTTGGCTAAATAAACCATTTCGTCTAACGAAGGAGTAATTAATCCACTTAAACCAATTACATCAACTTGTTCTTTAATGGCTGTTTCAATAATTTTTTCGGGTGGAACCATCACACCTAAATCTATAATCTCGAAATTGTTACAGGCTAAAACCACCGCAACAATATTTTTGCCAATATCGTGCACATCACCACGAACGGTTGCCATTAAAACTTTACCTGCCGATGAATTATTTTTAACTCCGTTTTTCAATTTTTCTTCTTCGATAAAAGGTAACAAATAAGCCACAGCTTTTTTCATTACCCGAGCTGATTTTACAACCTGCGGTAAAAACATTTTTCCCGAACCAAATAAATCGCCTACAATGTTCATTCCGTTCATTAAATGTTGTTCAATCACCTGAATAGGTCGGTCAACTGTTTGTCGAGCTTCTTCAACATCGGTATTAATAAATTCTTCGCTCCCTTTCACCAACGCATGAGTAATACGCTCTTGCAAAGCGTGCGATCTCCATTTTAAAACTTTTTCCTCTTTAAATTTAGTTTCGCCTTTTAAATGTTCGGCAAAATCAAGCAATCGTTCGGTGGCATCACTTCTTCGATTTAAAAGTACATCTTCAACAAAAACCAATAATTCAGGATTAACTTCATCGTAAATTTCCAATAATTCCGGATTTACAATTCCCATGTTCATACCATGCTGAACGGCGTGATACAAAAAAGCTGCATGCATAGCTTCTCGCACGCGATCATTCCCACGGAAAGAAAACGAAACGTTACTTACACCTCCCGAAACATTTGCATAGGACAGGTTTTCGCGAATCCATTTTGTTGCCAGAAAAAAATCGAGCGCATTGTTATTGTGCTCTTCCATTCCTGTGGCAACCGGAAATATATTCGGATCGAAAATGATGTCTTGCGGAGGAAAACCAACTTGATGAACCAGAATATCATACGATCTTTTGCAGATATCGATTCGTCTTTGATAAGTATCTGCCTGTCCGTCTTCATCAAACGCCATTACCACCACCGCAGCACCGTAACGTTTAACCAAGTTTGCATGATGAATAAAAAGTTTTTCGCCTTCTTTTAAACTGATAGAATTTACAACACCTTTACCTTGAATGGTTTGCAAACCGGCTTCGATGATTTCCCATTTTGAACTGTCGATCATTATTGGAACTCGGGCAATATCAGGTTCTGAAGCGATCAAATTTAAAAAATTAACCATTGCTTCTTTACCGTCTAACATACCTTCGTCCATGTTGATGTCGATGATCTGTGCACCGTTTTCAACTTGTAATCGGGCAATATCCAAGGCTTCATCAAACTTTTCTTCTTTTACTAATCGAAGGAATTTTCTTGAACCGGTTACGTTTGTACGCTCGCCAATATTGATGAAATTCGATTCTTTTGTAACAAAAAGCGGTTCTAAACCCGAAAGCGTTAAAATTGGGTGCGGTTTTATTTCATCAACTTCAACATTATTTCTTAAAGCATTGTACTGCGTAACGGCATCGGCAATTAAACGTATGTGATCTGGATTTGTTCCACAACAACCACCAATAATCTGCACCAGATCTTCCTTTAAAAAATCAGTAATCAATTGTTGCATTTCTTCGGGCGACTGATCGTATTCCCCAAAAGCATTCGGTAAACCGGCATTTGGATGAGCCGAAATATTTACCGAAGTATGCTGTGCCAATTGCTTTAAATATGGTTTTAATTGTTCAGCACCCAAAGCACAGTTGAACCCGATACTTAATAACGGAATGTGCGAGATCGAAATTAAAAAAGCATCTACCGTTTGTCCCGATAACGTTCTGCCGGAAGCATCGGTAATCGTGCCCGAAACCATGATCGGAATATCAATATTTCGTTCGATTTTTACTTCTTCAATCGCAAATAAAGCCGCTTTTGCATTCAAAGTATCAAAAATGGTTTCAACCAAAAGCAAATCACAACCACCATCAATCAACGCTTCAACTTGCTGTTTATAAGCTTTTCGTAAATCCTCAAAAGTAATGGCACGATAACCCGGATTGTTCACATCGGGACTCATAGATGCCGTACGATTCGTAGGACCGATTGATCCTGCAACAAACCGCGGCTTATCAGGCGTAATAATATCAAACTCGTCACAAACTTCACGAGCAATTTTTGCCGATTGGTAATTCAACTGAAACACATAATCTTCCAAATAATAATCCGCCATACCAATGGTTGTGGAAGAAAACGTGTTGGTTTCCAGAATATCTGCACCAGCCTGTAAATATTTTCTATGGACTTCTTTAACGGCTTCGGGTTGCGTGATCGAAAGTAAATCGTTATTACCTTTTAACGGATGTTGAAAATCTTGAAACTGCGTACCTCTAAAATCTTCTTCGGTAAACTGATTCGCCTGCAACATGGTTCCCATAGCGCCATCGAGCACTAAAGTTCGGTGCTTTATGATTTCTGAAATTGATGATTTTTTACAGAGCGTTTCCATTATAAAAATGCGGTATTTAGTTCGGTAATAATATCGTCGATATGTTCTAAACCAACCGAAATACGTATTAATCCTTCGGTTAAATTGGCTTCGGCAAGTTCTGTTGCATTTAATTTACTGTGTGTTGAGGTTGCCGGATGCGTGACAATGGTTCGTGTATCGCCCAAGTTTGCCGAAATGGAAAATAGTTTTATTGAGTCAATAAACTTTTTGCCGGCATCTTTTCCTCCGTTTAATTCAAAAGCAATAATGTTTCCGCCCAATTTCATTTGTTTTTTTGCGATTTGATACTTCGGATGCGACGGTAAAAAAGGATATTTCACACTGGAAACCGCCGGGTGACTTTCTAAAAAGTGAGCTACTTTTAAGGCGTTTTCGCTGTGTTTTTCTACTCTGATTGATAATGTTTCCAAACTTTTAGAGAAAATCCAAGCGTTGAAAGGTGCTAATGACGGGCCTGTGTTGCGAGAAAATAGATAAATTTCTCGTATCAGTTCTTTTGATCCTACCGTTACACCACCTAAAGCTCTGCCTTGACCATCGATTAATTTTGTAGCCGAATGAATAACCAAATGCGCACCGAAATCAATTGGGTTTTGAATAATTGGCGTTGCAAACGTATTATCTACAATTAATAATAGGTTGTGTTTTTTTGCCAAATCGCCCAAAAATTCCAGATCAATTATTTCAACTCCAGGATTCGTAGGTGTTTCAACAAACAATATTTTGCTATTCGGCTGTATTTTAGCTTCGATTGTTTCGGGTTCGCTGATGTTGAAATACGTAGTTTCGATATTCCATTTTGGAAGATATTTAGTAAACAGAGTATGGGTTGAACCAAAAACGCTGCTTGCCGAAACAATGTGATCGCCACTATTTAAAAAGGTTACCAACGTGTTGTAAACCGCTGCCATTCCGGTTGCAAAACCAACACCGTCTTCGGCATTTTCTAGCAATACCATTTTTTCTATAAATTCGGATACATTTGGGTTGCTAAAGCGCGAATAGATGTTTCGATCTTTTTCTTCAGCGAACGATGCACGCATGTCTTCTGCATCTTCAAAAACAAAGCTTGATGTTAAAAATAACGGTGTGCTGTGTTCTAAATATTGGGTGCGTTCGGTTTGATTTCTTATTGCTAATGTTTCTTTTTTCATTTTTATATATTTTATGTAAGCCACAGATCGGTATTTTTTTGTCGTTCCGATACTTCGATAAGCTCAACACAGGCTGAAGGAGGAATCTTTGATATTAAATATTTTAAGATTCTTCACTCCATTACATTTCGTTCAGAATGACAACTTTTCGGAAAACTATTTATCTGTGTATCTGTGGTAAAAAAAATTATTTTTTTTCTGCTAAACGTAAAATATCTCCAAAAACCCCGCGTGCCGTAACATGCGCTCCGGCTCCGGCTCCTTGAATAATAATTGGTCTGTCACCATAAGATTCGGTGTAAATCTCGAAAATACTGTCAGATCCAGATAATTGCCCCAAAGCTGAATTTTTATCTACTTTTACTAATTTGGTTTCTAAAACGCCTTTTTGTTGTTGTAAATCGCCCGATAATTCGCCAACATACCGTAAAACTTCGTTTGCTTTTAACTGCTGTTTTAAATCATCGTAATGATTATTTAAACCGCTTAATTGAGCTAAAAATTCTTGAACGGTTAATGATTGAAATTCAAAAGGAATTAGATTTTGAATAAATATATCTTGCAATTCATTTTCTAAATCTAATTCGCGGGCAAGAATCAATAATTTACGGGCAACATCGGTTCCCGATAGATCATCACGAGGATCAGGTTCGGTAAATCCTTTTTCGATCGCAGCTCTTAAAACCTCAGAAAACGGTTTGTTTTCAACCGAAAAAGAATTAAAAATATAACTCAACGTTCCCGAAAAAACACCTTTTATTTTGGTTATATTTTCGCCCGATAAATGCAACAGTTTTATATTATCAATTAAAGGTAAACCCGCACCAACATTGGTTTCGTATAAATATTGTTTCTGATTTTTCTTTAGATTTTCGCGCAAATTTTTATAAAATTCAAACGAAAGCGTATTCGCAATTTTGTTCGATGAAACAATATCAAATCCATTATCAATAAAATCATTATAGCGATTAGGAAGTGATTCTGCTGCCGTATTATCAATTAAAATTAAATTCTCTAAATGCTGCTCTTTTGCATATTCAATGATAGAAGACAGCGAATTTGGTTGCGGAATATTGAATTGATCTTGCCAATTGGCGTTGAAACCGTTGGTGCTGAAATACACCGAATGGGAATTGGCAATTGCAAATATGTTTAAATCGATATTTTTACGTTCGGCAATCTGATTTTTTGACGCAATAATTTGATCGATCAACACACTGCCTACAGTTCCTTTGCCAACAACAGCAATATTTACCGTTTTATTTACTCCGAAAATTTGTCCGTGAATTACGTGCAATGCTTTTTTAAATTGTTCTTTTTCGATCACCAAACTGATGTTTTTTCCCGAAACCGAATTGTTGAAAAGGATAGGAACAATGCCGTTCTTTACCAACGCGCTGTAAGGTTTGTGAAACGATTTTAAATCTTGCCCAATGATTGAAATTACGGCGATGTTTTTGTTAATGCTGATGTTTTCGACATCTTTTGTATAAAAATCCTTCTGAAATTCGAGTTCTAAAATTTCTTTTGCCGAAACAGCTTCTGAATCATTTACGACAAACCCCAATCCGCGTTCAGACGAACCTTGAGAAATAACACTTACGCTGATGTTGTTTTTTGCCAATGCATTGAAAATTCGAGCATCGACACCCACTTTTCCGAACAAACCTTTACCATGAAAATTTATCAGAGCCACATTTTGAAGAACAGTTAACGATTTTACTCCGTTTGGTGTTGGTTTGGCAGAAATTAATGTTCCGGTACTTTCGGGATTTAAGGTATTCAATATTCGTAAAGGAATTTTCTTTTCAATCAACGGAACAATGGTTTTTGCATGCAGAATCGATGCTCCGAAAGTTGCCAATTCATTCGCTTCGCTGTAATTTAACTGTTCAATTCGTGTGGCAGATGCCACCCATTCCGGATTTGCCGTGTAAATACCATCAACGTGTGTAAAGTTTAAAAATTCTTCAGCCTGCGTGTAATTTGCAATTAAAGCCGCCGTTAAATTACTGCCGTTTCTACCTAACGTGGTAACTTCGTTTTCCAACGTACTGCCAATAAATCCTCCTAAAACAATTAGTTTTTTATCTGATAATTTTTCAAATTCTGATTTAACAGCTAACTCGGTCAATGTTTCATTTACATTTGTTGCGGTAAAATAAGCATCGGTTTTAATTAGTTCCGTACTGTTTACAAAAGTTGCATCTAAACCTTGATTTAATAACAGTTGCGTTACTACTTTTGAACTGATTAATTCGCCTTGAGCCAACAATAAATCTTGAACTTTTGGACTGTAATCCTGAATTAAAGAAACTCCCTGCAAAATGTTTTCTATCAATTTAAAATGCTCTTCGGTATTTATTTTTGGATAAAAATTTAATGTTTTAAGTTCTTGCAACTGATTTTTATAAGGTTTGTTTTCTTTTCCTTTTTGAAGCAATTCCAAAAGCAAATCGGTTGTGTTGCCAATGGCAGAAACAACGATAATCAACGATGATGTTTCTAAATAATTGGCTATAATGTTCAGCAAGTTGTTGTTTGTGTGCAAACTTGCTAGTGATTTTCCTCCGAATTTTAATACTTTGCTCATAAATAAGGTGCTAATATTTCTTCTAATTTTTTAAATTCTATTAAAAAGGCATCGTGTCCGTGTGTTGATTCTAAAGAGTGATGCGTTACGTTTTTGTATGTTTGTTTTAGTTCAGTTGCCCATTCTACTTGATGTTGTGGATGAAACAACCAGTCCGATGAAATGCTTACAATCACAATTTTCGTGTTGCTTTTTTGAGACGCTTTCAGATATTGATCTTTATTCGATCCTTTTCCTATTGATCCTAACAAATGATTCATAATTTGATACGATTTTTTAGAAAAGCGTTTTTTTAAGGAATTTCCGTGATAAACCAACCAATCTTCTATTGTTTGATTAGCGTTTTTAAATTTATCATCGATCCCTAAGGCATTTCTGTAAAAAAGCATCGACCACATTCGTGCTTTTTCATACCCATTATCATTCTGCAAAAGATCATTCTGTAAAAAAGTAATGGCTTTAATCCAATGATCTTCAAACGGATTCGCACCAATACTTATAAACTTGTCAAACAATTCGGGGGTTTCTTTCCACATTTCCCACGCAATCGTTCCGCCCAAACTTCCGCCGATTATTGAAATATCTTTTCTCAATTTTAAATCGTTCAACAACCACAAATTAATTTTTGCAATATTGTTAACGCTCATTTTTTCTATGGAATGAATGTTTTCGTGTGTATTTGTTGCGTATCCGTTACCTAAAGTATCAATCGATAAAATGTTGTATTTAGTAGTGTCGATCATTTTTGATGTTCCAACCAATTGATTCCACCAACCGTTTTCGCCTGTAACCGTGCTGTTTCCTGTTAACGCATGCAAAATAACAAGCGTTGGTTTGGATTCATTGTAAGTATAAATCCACTGATAACTGATTTCGCACTCTTTATCTGCAAAATGACGGGTAAACTGTTTTGGTATTACTTTTTTGTTCATGATTACATTGCATAAAAAAATCCTTCAGGTCTATACCTAAAGGATTAAACAAATTTGGGTTTAAGGTATAGTTTATTACGACGCTTTACGCATCATCATAAACATGTCCATTTTATAAAGATTAGTTGTTGTCATTTTTATTTTTTGATGAAGCAAATGTAATTATATATTTTCTAAAAACAAGTGTTTTTTAAGAAAATAAATCTATTCAATTGATTCCTGAAAGATGTTTTTGTGATTGTTTTTCTTTTAAATAAGTTTTAAACAGATTTTTTTTAGGATGTTGATTTAAAATGATGAAAACTATTTTGTTTTTGATTTAGAAATTAGAATGAAAAAAATGTTTGAGTAGGAGAGAAGTAGTCGAAAAATATATCCAAACAAAAAAGACACCAACTAAAAAGCCGGTGTCTTTCGAAAATATTAAAAATAAAGACCTAATAAGTTTCAAATTTAGTAAGATGTTGCTTTAAAGGACTTAATCTAGGTTAATAAATAAAATCTTAAAATTATAACTGCAAACTGACATTTATCATATTTTGTTAAATCTCCCAATTATAGCTTTGTACAAAGATTTAAGGTATGGGCGTAATTTACATTTTAATATGCATTAGCATATTTGTAGCAGCCGTTTTTCTGACCCTCTTCATAAAATCAGTAAAAAGCGGACAATTCGATGATCAGTATACACCGTCGGTGAGAATGCTGTTCGACGATGAGATCAAAGAAAAAAAAGGAAAAAAACAAAAACAATCAAATTAAATTATTATTTATGGAAGTGCAGCAATTTTATTATGATAACAAAATTGTTAAGAAGTTCTTGTATGCCGCGATACTTTTCGGAGTTGTAGGTATGCTTGTAGGATTGCTTTTAGCAATTATGTTTATGTTTCCGAATATTACAGATAATATTCCGTGGCTTAGTTTCGGTAGGCTTCGTCCTTTACACACTAATGCAGTTATTTTTGCTTTTGTTGGTAATACAATATTCGCCGGTGTTTATTACTCGTTACAGCGTTTATTGAAAACCAGAATGTATAGCGATGTTTTAAGTAACATAAATTTCTGGGGATGGCAGCTTATCATTGTGGCAGCAGCTATTACGTTGCCGTTGGGTTATACATCGTCTAAAGAATATGCCGAATTAGAATGGCCTATTGATATTGCTATTGCAGTTGTTTGGGTAGTTTTCGGTATTAATATGATTATGACTATTTTAAACCGAAGAGAACGTCACTTATACGTAGCAATTTGGTTTTATCTGGCAACGTTTGTTACAGTAGCGGTTTTACATATATTTAATAATATCGAACTACCGGTAAACATGTGGAAATCGTATTCGGTTTACGCAGGTGTGCAAGATGCATTAGTACAATGGTGGTATGGTCATAACGCGGTAGCATTTTTCTTAACAACACCGTTTTTAGGGTTGATGTATTATTATCTACCTAAAATTGCCAATCGTCCGGTTTATTCGTATCGTTTGTCAATCATTCACTTTTGGTCTTTAATCTTTTTATATATCTGGGCGGGTCCACACCACTTGTTGTACACGGCACTTCCGGAATGGGCTCAAAACTTGGGTGTAGTATTTTCTGTAATGCTTATTGCTCCGTCTTGGGGTGGTATGATCAACGGATTGTTAACACTTCGTGGTGCTTGGGACAAAGTTAGAACAGAACCTGTATTAAAATTCTTCGTGGTTGCAATTACAGGTTATGGTATGGCAACTTTTGAAGGACCAATGCTTTCTTTGAAAAATGTTAACGCCATTGCCCATTATACCGATTGGATTGTAGCGCACGTACACGTTGGTGCTTTGGCTTGGAACGGATTTATGGCATTTGCCATTATGTATTGGTTGCTGCCAAGAATTGCAAAAACACAATTATATTCTAAAAAACTAGCAAACTTCCATTTTTGGATCGGTACTTTAGGAATTATTTTATACACCATTCCTTTATATGTCGCAGGTTTTAGTCAGCACATGATGTGGAAACAGTTCAATCCAGATGGAACATTAAAATATGGTAACTTCTTAGAAACGGTAACAGCTATTATGCCAATGTACGCTATGCGTGCGGTAGGTGGATCGCTTTATTTAATTGGTATTTTAGTTCTTGTTTACAATATTTACAAAACAATGACTGCTGCACCAAAAGTAGAAGACGAATTGGCTGAAGCTCCGGCATTGGCTCAAATTTCTCCAAAACGTATTCGCGGCGAAAGATTCCACGCTTGGTTAGAACGTAAACCAATTCAATTAACCATTTTAGCAACAGTAGCTATTTTAATTGGTGGAATCATTCAAATTGTACCAACATTGGTTGTAGATTCTAACATTCAAACCATATCAAGTGTAAAACCATATACACCTTTAGAATTGGAGGGTCGAGATCTTTATATTCGTGAAGGTTGTGTGAACTGTCACTCGCAAATGGTTCGACCATTCAGAAGTGAAGTAGAACGTTACGGCGAATACTCAAAATCTGGAGAATATGTGTACGATTATCCGTTCTTATGGGGATCAAAACGTACCGGACCCGATTTACACCGTTTAGGAGCCAAATATTCAGACAACTGGCATTTCAATCACATGTACGATCCGCAAAGTACCTCGCCGGGATCAATCATGCCGGGCTACAAATGGTTGTTTGATAACGAAGCGATGGATCTTTCTGAAGTAGAAACCAAAATGCGCGTAATGCAGAAATTGGGAGTTCCATATACTGATGAAGAAATTGCAAACGCTAAAAAATCGATCCAAATTCAGTCGCAAAAAATCGAAGAAAACTTAAAGAGTGATCCTGATTTTGTAAAATCGTACGAAGCAAGTAAAAAAGCTGCCGAAGCAAACGGAGAAAAATTTGTTCCAATGAGCGAAAGAGAAATCACTGCTTTAATTGCGTATTTACAACGTTTAGGAACCGATATTAAGGTTAAAGATAAAAACGAATAG
>CAMLFV010000078.1 GCA_946479395.1 uncultured Flavobacterium sp.
TTTTACTTCATTTATTGTCAAGGCAGGGATTCTACAATAGATTTTTTGGTTATTAAAATCTACATAATACACTACTTTTAACCATGTGTTTTTAGGAATAACTGTAGGACCAAACATAGTTCCCAATCCCCCAGTTGTTACAAAACCAACATGTGTGTTACCTGTTGCCCCACCATAATTTAAATTGAACAATCCAGATTGTTTGATTGATACTATCATATGAGTATTGTCAATAGCGATATTCGTCAAAGATTCGTTTGTATAAAAATCGTATTCTATTTTTAAAACATCATTTCCAACAGTTCTGTTTTTCCAATTTTTTTCCAAATCTCGAATGACTGCTACATTATTTCTAGCTGTAGTAGCAGTGTTCACAACGGGGCTTGTAATTTCTAATACTTTTCCCATACCTGGCTCAGCAATAATTTTAAAGTAATTATTACTTTGGTTAGCAGTAGCTGTATTACTAAAGGTATACCACCCACCTTGCCCGGGTGTAGCACCTGTAAAATCGGCACCTACATTTCCTAAAGTTAAATTGTCAAAATTTTCACTGTACAATACTTGCGCAGTGGTTAGTTGCGTGGCAATTAAAAACGCCGCAATAAATAGTTTGCTTTTTTTCATAGTATTTTATTTAAAATAATGTTAAATGTACTGCTTTTTGTTGTTTAAAACAATTGGTTTTTAATTTTATAGCTAGAAAACAAACTCCTTAGTATTAAAAAACAACATTTTTCATTAGTGACATTTATTTTCATTAAAATGTAAAAACAGTATCTTTGTGGTTTAAAACATTATTAAATTTATATTTTTCCGTAAATTTGATTTAATTGAATAAATAAAAATGGCAACAATTTCTGACATACGTAGTGGATTAATTGACAAAATACTTGCAATTAAAAACAAAGAGCTTTTGCAGGCGCTAGATCAATTGATTGCCACAACCTCATCTGTTTCGAACATTATTGAAACTACATCTGAACAGAAAATAATACTGGAGATGAGTGAAGAAGATATTAAAAATGGTGAATTGATTTCGCAAGAAGAAATGATTAAAAGAAATCTTGAATGGCTAAACGAGCTATAATCTGGACGAAAACAGCCAATATACAATTAAAAGAAATTTTAAAATATTGGGCTGAGCGAAACAAATCAAACATTTACTCCAAAAAACTTCTTAAAGTTATAACCAAAAGAACGACACAACTTTCAGAATCGCCTTATATAGGTAAACCTACCGATTTTGAAAAAACACGAACAATTTCTTTAGGTCAGTTTAGTATCTTCTATCAAATAACTACTGAAAAAATAATTATCACTGTTTTTTGGGACAACAGACAAAACCCTGAAAAGCTATTACAAATTTTACAAGAAAAAATAAACAAACAACAATGAACTATTTTTCATCAGATTTTAAATTGGGAATTTTAGGTGGCGGACAATTAGGTAAAATGATGCTGACCGAAACCCGAAAGTTCGATATTCAAACGTATGTAGTGGATCCAAGTGCCGAAGCACCTTGCCAGTTTGGCGCTACCAAGTTTTTTCAAGGTTCGTTAAACGATTACGATACCGTGATTAATTTAGGAAATCAGGTAGATGTTTTAACCATTGAAATTGAAAACGTTAACTTGGAAGCTTTAGAAACCTTGGAAAAAGAAGGTAAAAAAGTGTATCCGTCGCCAAAAACGTTACGATTAATATCAAACAAAGGAAATCAGAAAGATTTTTACGCATTGAACAATATTCCAACCGCACCTTACAAACGTTACAAAACCTTACCGGCATTAAAAATTGATGTTGAAAATGGTTTGGTTGAACTGCCTTTTGTATGGAAAGCTACCGAAGGCGGTTACGACGGAAACGGCGTAAAAGTAGTTCGCCAGGTAATTGATTTGGAAAACTTGCCGGAAACAGAATGTATTGCCGAAACCATGATTCCGTTTAAAAACGAATTAGCGGTGATTGTAGCACGTTCGGCATCGGGCGAAATAAAAACCTATCCGGTGGTAGAAATGGAATTTCACCCAGAAGCCAATCAGGTAGAATATGTAATTTGTCCGGCTCGCATCAGTGAAACCGTTGCAAACAACGCCCGCGAAATTGCCTTAAAAGTTTCCGAAAGTTTTAACCATGTTGGTTTGTTGGCTGTAGAAATGTTTCAAACCGAAAATGATGAAATTTTAGTGAATGAAGTAGCTCCGCGTCCGCACAATTCTGGTCATTATTCAATCGAAGCGAGTTATACTTCACAATTTGAACAGCATATTCGCGCTATTTTAGATTTACCTTTAGGAAATACCGACAGTAAAGTTGCCGGAATTATGGTGAACCTTGTGGGTGAAGAAGGTTATTCGGGTGAGGTTGTTTATGAAAATATCGAAAAAATCATGGCGATTGATGGTGTTACGCCACACATTTACGGAAAACGTGAAACACGTCCGTTCAGAAAAATGGGACACGTTACTATTGTAAACGAAAACATGACTGAAGCTCGTAAAGTTGCCCAACAGGTTAAAGAAACTATTAGAGTGATTTCGAAGTAGTATTAAGATTGTTGTATTAAGTATTAAGTATTAAGACAAATCAGAATACTATTATTTGCTGCAAGGTTTCCAAAACCTTGTGGCTATATTTCAAAATAATAGGATACCTACAAGGTCTTAAAGACCTTGCAGGATAATCGAAAAATAAACAACGAAACAAAAATGCAACAAGAACAAATTTTCCTAATAGCTAGTCGTAAAAGAAGAATCGCCGCTTTTATTATAGATCATTTTATAATGACTTCTTTAATAGTTTCTTTAGCGTTTATTGCTTTAGACTCGAATTTTATTGATGAAGATAATCCAAGTAAATTTATAGTCACGCTATTTTTAATAATGATTCCCGGCATGCTTTTATATTTTTCGAAAGATACTTTTAAAGGCAATAGCGTAGGAAAATGGGCTATGGGAATTATGGTTCGTGATGAAAAAGATCCAAATAAAATTCCTTCATACGGCAGACTATTACTAAGGAATGTGCTGCATATTATTTGGCCCGTTGAATTCATAATACTTGCTGCAAGTACCGACAAGAAAAGGTTGGGCGATAAATCTGCAGATACTATCGTTGTTAAAAACCCTAATAAACCTTCAAAATTACCACGAATTTTAATTATTGCTGGAGCAGCAATATCATTTGGTTTTCTTTTATTCTTTATCGTTGGCAATACCATGAAAAATTCAGAAGCTTATAAAGTTTCTGTTGCTGAAATAGAAAAAAACGAACAAATAATATCTGAAACGGGTGGAATAAAAGGGTATGGAATGATTCCGACAGGAAGTATAAACTCTGCAAATGGTTATGGACAAGCACAACTTGAAATTAAAGTTTTAGGAAACAAGCAAGATATTAACGTAAGTGTTTATTTGGAAAAAGAACCTAATGAAAATTGGAAAATAATAGAAATGCAATAACAATGAGTTTTGATATTTTTTATTAACTTTAATGTAAATTTCTACAAATGAGCACTTCAGAATTACAACTAAAGCTAGATATAATCAGCAGATTACCGAATTAAAAGAAGTTCGGGTAATTAAGGAAATTAAAAAACTTTTAGATTTTGAACTAGAAGATACTTTGTATGAATTATCTACAGATCAAAAAAATCGAGTTGCAGAAGCAAGAAAGGAATATAAAAGTGATGATTATATAACTAATGAAGAAGCTGAAAATGAAATTGCCCAATGGCTAAAAGAAGATTTACAAGTTTTTAATGTATAAACTTTGTATTTGCTGCAAGGTTTCAAAAACCTTGTAGCTATGATTCCAAAATAAAGCGATACCTACAAGGTCTTAAAGACCTTGCAGGATAATCAAAAAAACAGACAAATAAACAAAAAATGAAAGTAGCAGTAGTAATGGGCAGCATTTCGGATATGCCGGTAATGCAACAAGCCATAGATATATTAAAAGAATTTGGCGTAGAAACGCATGTTGATATTGTATCGGCACACAGAACTCCGGAAAAATTAGTCGATTTTTCTAACAACGCACACAAAAACGGCATCAATGTAATTATTGCAGGTGCAGGTGGCGCCGCACATTTACCGGGAATGGTCGCAAGTATGAGTCCGCTGCCAGTGATTGGTGTTCCGGTAAAATCGAGCAATTCTATTGACGGATGGGATTCTGTTTTATCAATTCTGCAAATGCCGGGCGGTGTTCCTGTAGCAACGGTTGCGTTAAACGGAGCTAAAAATGCAGGTTTGTTGGCAGTTCAAATTTTAGCAAGTCAAAATGTAGAATTGCTACAAAAAATGATCGATTACAAATTAGGTTTAAAAGAAGCTGTTTTAAAAGCAGCCGAAGGTTTAAAATAACAAAAAGAGCAACTTTTCAGTTGCTCTTTTTTTACCAAGTTGCATAATTACCATAATAAAATTGTTGCGCTTGAGTAAGGTAAAATGAATCTGTTATTTGAGAATCAATTTCGTTGATTAAAGCAAATAGTTCTTTCTTTAACTTTGGGTTCTCGGTCTCATGAATATCAAATGTACTCCCTAACCTATCACTAACAATTTGTTGTAATGTTTGCTTAAATAATTCTTTCTGTTTAGTAATATCGTATTTTACTGTAAAATCTTTTCGTGTTAAAGCGTATAAATAAATAGCATATTCTGCTTCGCCAAAAGTCCGTCTGTATGAATGCATATATCCCGGACCACCACCATCCAACAGACTAAACATTCTGTTTAACCGTGTGTAGATGATCATTATCTTATTTCGTTGATGATTAAAATCGTCATCAATCTTATACATTTCATTTGTATTTCTTAAGAAGTATGCATAATACAAATAGTACATATCTTGTCCTACTTCACTCCCAAACTCAACTGAACTTGGTATTGAACTATAAGTAACATATGGATCATTTGGAAATTCCACAAAAAATTCGGGATGATTTCTCACTACATCATTAAAATCATCTTTTAAAACATTTACCGTATCTCCTTCAAACGAAGCAAGCAAAACAGATTCTTTTGTTGTATAATATTTTTTTGGATTGAATTGATTCGTGGTCTGATCTTCCGTTTTTTCTTTGTGAATTAGATTAGTATTATGATCTTCCGTTTTGTTCTGACTGCACCCAGCCAAACAAAAACAGTAAAACAGAACCACAAATAGATAATTTTTCATAAGCGAAATTTTAAAAACCAATATAACGAATTTTCATTTAGCTTTAATACTTCGTTAACGATATAATCCTTAATTTTAGGCTTTAACTTTTAAGCAAATTATGGGAAATATATTATTGTCGGCTTTTGATACGGCTCCGTTTTCACAGATAAAAACCACCGATTACGAACCGGCATTCAATGAAGCAATCAGGCATGCAAAAGCAGAAATTCAACAGATTATTACTAATACAGATGCCCCTACTTTTGAAAACACGATTGAAGCTATGTCGTTTTCAGGCATGCAGTTAGATCGCATTTCGAATATCTTTTTTAATTTGAATTCGGCAGAAACCAACGAAGAATTACAGAAAATTGCTCAGATTGTTGCTCCAAAACTATCGGCTTTTGGAAACGATATTTCGCTAAATCCTGATTTGTTCAAACGCGTGAAACAAGTGTTCGATACTGTTGACAAATCAACATTACCTACCGAACAAATTACGTTGTTAGACAAAACTTATAAAGGATTTGTGCGTAACGGTGCCTTATTAAACGACGATCAAAAAGCAGAATTACGAGAGATAGATGCGCAATTATCGGTGCTTTCGTTACAATTTAACGAGAATGTTTTGGCTGAAACCAACGCGTATCAACTGCACATTACCAACGAAGACGATTTAGACGGATTGCCAGATGGTGTGATTGAAGCTGCTAAAAATCTTGCGGAACAACAAGAGAAACAAGGTTGGATTTTCACTTTAGATTACCCAAGTTACCTGCCGTTTGTAACCTATGCCAAAAACCGTGAACTTCGTAGGGAAATCGCTATTGCAAACGGTAAAAAAGGCTTTCAGAAAAACGATTACAACAACGAAGAAATTGTGCTTAAGATTGTAAAATTGCGTAACCAACGTGCACAATTGTTGGGTTATAAAAATCATGCAGCGTTTGTTTTAGAAGAGCGTATGGCGCAAAGTCCTGAAAAAGTGTTGTCTTTTTTGAACGATTTATTGGTAAAAGCAAAACCCGCTGCTGAAAAAGAATTTGATGAATTGACGGCTTACGCTAAAAAATTGGATGGAATTGATCGATTAGAAAAATGGGACGGAAGTTATTACAGCGAAAAATTGAAACAGGAACGTTTTAATTTAGATGATGAAGCTTTGAAACCTTATTTTAAACTGGAAAATGTTTTAAACGGAGCTTTTACGGTTGCAGAAAAATTATTCGGTTTGCATTTTACTGAAGTTTTTACGGTTGATAAATACCACGCCGATGTACAGACGTTTGATGTAACCAATGATAACGGAGAAAAAATAGCGTTGTTATATACCGACTTTTTCCCAAGAAAAGGGAAACGCAACGGCGCGTGGATGACTTCGTTTAAATCGCAATGGATTAAAAACGGAATTAACGAGCGTCCACATATTTCCATTGTTTGCAACTTCACTCCTCCTACCCAATCAAAACCGTCGTTATTAACTTTTAACGAAGTTACTACCTTGTTTCACGAATTCGGGCATGCATTACATGGAATGTTAGCAAACACAACTTATCCGTCGTTATCGGGAACATCGGTTTACTGGGATTTTGTGGAACTTCCAAGTCAAATTATGGAAAATTGGGTGTATCAGCCTGAAACATTGGCGTTGTTTGCAAAACATTACGAAACCGGCGAAACCATTCCGCAGCAATACATCGATAAAATTAAAGAAAGTGCCAACTTTTTAGAAGGAATGGCAACGTTGCGACAATTGAGTTTTGGTTTGTTGGATATGGCTTGGCATTCTGAAAATCCTTCAGAAATTAAAGATTTAAAATCGTTTGAAAACAAACAATTTGAAACTACGAAATTGTATCCTGATGTTGCCGAAAATGTGATGAGTACCGCTTTTTCGCACATTTTCGCTGGTGGATATGCCGCAGGATATTATTCATACAAATGGGCTGAAGTGTTGGATGCCGATGCTTTTGATTATTTTGAACAAAACGGCATTTTTAATAAAGAAATTGCCACCAAGTTTAAAGATTTTATTTTATCGCAAGGCGGAACAGATCATCCTATGACACTTTACAAAAAATTCCGCGGACAAGAACCATCACCAAATGCACTGCTAAAACGTGCCGGTTTGATATAAGCTTGAGATAAATAAAGTCAAGCATAAACAAAAAAAACAGCAACCTTGTAGTTGCTGTTTTTTATGCTGCTTCTTTTACATCAGTAGGTTCATCGTTTTTTAAAGCTCTTTTAGCTACTTTACCAACAGTTAATCCTTGTACCACAATAGAGAACAGAACCACGATATAAGTAACCTCTAACAAAACATCTTTAATCTCTCCAACAGAATTTGGTATACTCATAACCAGTGCAATGGAAACTCCGCCGCGAATTCCACCCCAAACCATTGTGGTTAATGATCCTTTTGAGTAGGTATTTTTTCGTAAAATGGTGCTTGCCGGAATAAATATCGCTAACGTTCGTGCCAATAAACAAATGAAGATCGCTATAACACCTAACAGTAATTGTTCTTGTAAATCGGGTAGCATTAATAATTCAAACCCTATAAAAAGAAAAAGAATGGCGTTTAAAATTTCATCGATCAATTCCCAAAACTTGCTTAAATAATCGCGCGTGGTTTCGCTCATGGCTACTTTTTTTCCGTAATTTCCAATAATTAAACCGGCAATAACCATGGCAAGTGGCGATGAAAAATGCAGTTCTTTTGCTATTAAAAATCCACCCATTACAATTGATAACGTAATAAGAACCGATACTTTGTAATCATCGATCTTTTTCATAACGTTGCTCGCGGTAAATCCTAAAAGAGCTCCTAATAAAACGCCGCCACCGGCTTCTAACAAAAATAATTTTGAAACAGATGCAAACGAAGCATCAAAATCAGTATCGGTCGCCATTTTCAACACAACAGCAAACATTACAACAGCAACACCATCGTTAAAAAGTGATTCGCCCGTAATTTTTGTTTCGATCATTTTTGGCACTTTCGCTTCCTTTAAAATTCCTAAAACAACAATAGGATCGGTAGGTGAAATCAATGTTCCAAACAACAAACAGTATATAAACGGAATTTCCATGCCCAACATCGGGGCTACGGTATAGAATAATCCGGCAATAATCAAGGCAGACAGCACCACACTTACAGACGCATAGGTTAATATGGGCCATTTGTGATCACGCAGGTCGGAAACGTTAATATGCAGTGCGCCGGCGAACAGTAAAAAGTTCAGCATGGCACCCATTAGAATTTCGGTAAAATCGAATTCCTGGATCAGCATAAAAAACTCTTTTGTTGTTTCGGGGAAATATTGATCGCCCACCAAACGAATGCCCACCGAAACCAACATGGCAATAATCATGATACCGATTGTACCGGGTAATTTTAAAAAACGAATATTTAAATAAGCAAAAAACGAGGCAAGTACAATTAAAACTGAAAACGTGTAGTATAATTCCATAAATAAGCGGTTTTTGCAAACTTACAATTTTATTGCCTTTTTTATCCGCTTTAAAAGAACTTAAAGAGTTTTTTTAACAGATTTAGTTTGTTATTTGTATAAGGTGGATACTTTAATTTATTGTCGAACCACGTTTTTCTGTACACCACCGCTTTAGCTTGCGAAAATGCTTTAAAACTGTATTTTCCATGATAATTCCCGAAACCACTGGCACCGATTCCACCAAAAGGCAGCTTGCTGTTCACAATATGCGACAAGCAATCGTTAACACAAGCGCCACCGTATTTACACTGTTTTAACAAAGTTTCAATTTCGGTTTTATCTTCACCAAAAACATAAAATGCCAAGGGTTTATCGTTTTCATGATTGTACGCAACAATCTCGCTAATGTTGTTGTAATTTACAATTGGCAAAACGGGCCCGAATATTTCGTGTTGCATTACCTCATCGTTCAAATCGTCTATCTTTATAAGCGTTGGTGCAATGTATCGTTTTTTAGAATTTGTTTGTCCGCCAATCAACACATTGCCCTTCAACACATATTGTTTAATGCGGTGATAATGTTGCTCGTTTATAATGCGAGCAAAATAAGGCGATGCTTCGGGTTCGTCTCCGTAAAAAGTTTCCAATACCTTCTTAATTTCGGCAATAAACTGTTTTTCTACTTTTGGATGGATGAAAATAAAATCGGGAGCAATACAGGTTTGTCCGGCATTAACAAATTTTCCAAAAGCAATGCGTTTTGCAGCCAACGGAATGTTAGTGCTTGGCGTAACAATACAAGGCGATTTTCCGCCCAATTCCAAAACAACGGGCGTTAGATTTTTAGCTGCAGCCTGATGCACGATTTTTCCTACCGAAGTACTTCCCGTAAAAAAGATCTTATCAAATTTATGATTTAAAAGCTCGGTTGTTTCTTCTACTCCACCTTCAATCACCCGAATATATTCATGACTGAAATATTTGCCAATTAAATTTCCAAGCAAGGCAGAAGTATTTGGCGCTAATTCAGACGGTTTTAAAACCACACAATTACCTGCTGCCAATGCCGCCATTAAAGGTTGTAATGCCAAAAGCAACGGATAATTCCAAGGCGAAATAACCAAAACTACTCCGTAAGGTTGATACGCCAACGTTTCCTTCGACGGAAAATTTAATATGCTTGGAAAAATCCGTTTAGGAAGCATCCAAGTTTTAAGGTTATTTTTAAAATACGTGAGTTCTTTTTGCAGCATGCTTATTTCGGTAACCAATGTTTCAAAAGCAGGTTTATTAAAATCGGCTTGTAAAGCAGCAATCATTTCGTTTTTATGGTTGTTTAACAACTTTTGAAACTGCTGCAAACAATCCATTCTGTGCTTAAAACTTAAGGTTTTGCCCGAATAAAAATAAGTATGTAGGTTTTGTAGATTTTCCAAATCAATTCTTTTTACTGAAATTATAAAAATCAAAATTGTTTCATCTAAAATTTATGTGAAACTATTATTAATAAATTATTTTATTTTGAAATATCTGTTTTCGAAAAAAATTATTTTTAAAATGTTTTCTATTTTTGATAGAATTAAAATCTTAAAAAAATAAAGCAATCAAACTTGACATAAGACAAGTTCATTTGCTTAGTGGTGTATTAAATTTGAAAACTAAACTCTAAAAAAATAAAACTATGGCAAAAATTCATGCGTACTTAAACTTTAACGGAAACTGCGAAGAAGCGTTTTTATTTTACGAAAAAGTGTTTAAATCTCCAAATATTGGAATGCACCGTTTTGGCGATATGCCCGAAAATCCTGAGTTTCCAATGAACGATGAGGATAAACAAAAAATTATGCACACGGCAATTATGATTAACGAAAGTACGATGGTTATGGGATCGGACTGTTTAGAAAATTTCGGACATAAATTAACGTTAGGCAACAGCACGTATGTTATGTTAGATACCGATACGGCTGCAGAAGCAAAAGATTTGTATGCTGCTTTAAGTGAAAATGCCCTAAATATTGAAATGGAATTGGGCGAGCAGTTTTGGGCAGAATTATACGCATCGTTCCAAGATCAATTCGGCATCTGGTGGATGGTTCATTTTGAAGGAAACAAAAGAATGGAATAATTATTCTTTCTTAAAAACTAAACATAAAAATTAAGAAACTTGTCGGTAATCGGCAAGTTTCATTTATAAACTAAAATATTATTACTATGAAATTTTTAAAATACGCACTTTTTACCGTTTTAGGATTAATTGTATTAGCGCTTATTGTAGCTGCTATTCTACCTAAAACATTTCATGCAGAAGGTTCGGCAGTTATCAACAAACCTAATGCCGACGTTTTTAACTATGTAAAACACATTAAAAACCAAGAGAATTTTGGTGTTTGGTTTGAACAAGATCCGAACATCATAAAAACTTCCGAAGGAACTGACGGTACCGAAGGTTTTAAATACAGCTGGAAAAGCGAAGAAGTTGGAAACGGATCGCAGGTAATCACAAAAATTACCGAAGGCAGCCGTGTAGATATTGATTTGTTTTTAATGGACAGCACCGAACCGGCAAAATCGTTTTTTACAACCGAAGCTGTTAGTGAAAAACAAACCAAAGTTCGTTGGGTGGTTGATGGCGAAATGCCTTATCCGTTTAACTTAATGAGTCTTGTTTATGATATGAACAAAGATTTTGAACAAGGAACTGCAAATTTAAAAGCCGTTTTAGAAAAGCAGTAAGTAATACTATTATAAAAAAAACCTGTAAATATTTTACAGGTTTTTTACTTTTTAACGAGTCTTTTAACGGCTAAACCTCCATTTGTTTGTAAATGCAATAGATAAGTACTGCTTGCTAAGTTCTCTACATTTAACTGTATTTCGGTTTCGTTATTAAAACTTTGCGTACTTAACTGCTTACCGGTAATATCATAAACCGTAACTTGGTTAACCAGCATATTTTCGCTGTTGGTTATATTAACAATATTGGTTGCCGGGTTGGGGTATAAATTAAATTTTGCAGACAATTGTTCGTTTACACTTAAGTTTATAACCTCTGGCGGCACCGCACTTAATGCGGTTAGTTTAATATTATCATAGCGGTTACGGGTAACCGTCTGCGGACCATTGGTATTGGAAGAAGAATTTAAAAAAAGTGATATAATTGAAGGTTTATAGTCTTGCATGATGTTGGTTGAAGGATCGTTCTTTAAAAAATCGCTTACAAAAACTTTATTTAAAGAAGGTATCTCAAAGTATATTTTTCTATTGGGATAATCTAAATAAGCAATAAGCTTTACCCAGGTATTAAAAGGTAAAAATGTATTTTGTTGAACAGGAGTGGTACTAGAAACAAACAAGGTGTAACTACCAATGCTTCCATCCTGTTTATCATAGTTAAAACGACATAAAAAAGGAGGATCAATTAAACCTCCTTCAACCTCTCCAACCGGTATTAAACTTATCCATGAACTACTACTGGCATTTGGCTGTATAGATCCTGTAAAATAATCTATTTCAAATTTAATCACATCGTTACCCGTTGTACGGTTGTCTATTAATTTATCAATACCGGGTTTATAGGCATACAAAACTTCTTGATGTGATAATGCTGTAATATCTAACACCTTACCACGATTGGTTTCGTTTACAATGGTAAAAAAACTGTTGGTTTGTGTATATTTAGATATGGTTATCCACCCCCATTGCCCGGGTATGGTGCCGGTAAAATCAGTTCCCAAATTACCTACACTGTGATTGTCG
>CAMLFV010000079.1 GCA_946479395.1 uncultured Flavobacterium sp.
GCTTACACATCAGAACCAAAACCGGAAACTAAAGCTCCTGTAACTCCAACAGGTGATGGTGCAGCTGCATCAGGTGGTGGTGTTTCTGAAATGGTTGTTTTAGGTGGTTTGGTAGTTGTTCTTGCAATGTTGGTTATTATGCTGATATTGGTAAGAAGAGTATTAAACAAAGTTGCCGATAAAAACAACTTAACGGTAAACGAAACTAAATCGTTACCAATCTGGAAAGCTTTTGTTAAAAATCAATTCTTGGTAATTACTTCAGTAATCGTATTAATGTTAACAGGTGCATATTTTGCTTTCGGGTTTATGATGCAGGTTGGTGTTGATCAAAATTACGAACCTATCCAGCCAATTCACTTCTCACACAAAATTCACGCAGGTGAAAACGGTATCGACTGTAAATATTGTCACTCTTCGGCACGTACATCTAAAACATCGGGAATTCCTTCTTTGAATGTTTGTATGAACTGTCACAAAAATATTACAGAGTTTACAGGAAGTGCAGATTCTACTTATGTAGATTACAGTAAAGAATTCTATACTGCAGAAATCCAAAAGATTTATGATGCAGTAGGATGGGATCCTGCAAAACAAGCATACACAGGTAAAGAGAAACCAGTTAAATGGGTTCGTATTCACAATCTACCAGATTTTGTTTACTTTAACCACTCACAACACGTTTCTGTTGCAGGTTTAGAATGTCAAACTTGTCACGGTCCTGTTGAATCTATGGAAATTATGAGACAACATTCACCATTAACAATGGGTTGGTGTGTAGAATGTCACCGTGAAACGGAAGTAAACGTTAAGGATAACGAGTACTACGCTAAAATTCACGAAGAATTATCTAAAAAGTATGGTGTTGAGAAATTAACAGCAGCACAGTTAGGTGGTTTAGAGTGTGGTAAATGTCACTATTAATAATAATTTAAGAAGCTAATATATATACAATGGCATCAAACAAAAAATACTGGAAAAGTGTTGAGGAACTTAACGAGAACAGTTCTATTGTTGAGACGCTAAGAAACAATGAGTTTGTTGAAGAGATTCCAACCGAGGATTTTCTTGGAGACAAAAACGCGTTGTCGTCTTCATCAACGTCTCGTAGAGACTTTTTGAAATACGTTGGGTTTTCTACAGCTGCAGCTTCTTTAGCAGCTTGTGAAGGACCGGTGAAAAAGTCGATTCCTTATGTATTTCAACCAGAGGAAATTATTCCTGGTGTTGCTGATTTTTACGCAACTACGGTTGCAGACGGATTTGATTTCGTAAACGTTTTAATTAAAACTCGCGAAGGTCGTCCTATTAAAGTAGAGAATAACTTTATGGAAAACGCGTTAACAGGTGCAAATGCACGTGTACACGCTTCTGTATTGTCTTTATATGATAGTTTACGCTTAAAGCAACCAAAAATTGACAACAAAGCTGCTTCTTGGTCAGATGTTGATCAAAAAATCAAAGCGAGTTTGTCAAGCGCTACAGGTCAGATTGTTTTATTAACAAACACAATGGCATCGCCATCTACAGATAAGTTAATTGCAGAATTTAAAGCTGCGTATCCAACAGCAAAGCATATTGTGCACGATGCAGTAGGATCTGATGCTGCTTTAGATGCGTACCAACAAGCTTACGGCGAGCGCGCATTGGCTGATTACAATTTTGGAAAAGCGGATGTAATTGTTTCTGTTGGTGCAGATTTCTTAGGAGATTGGCAAGGTGGCGGATACGATAGCGAATATGCTAAAGGTCGCGTTCCTAAAAACGGAAAAATGTCTAAGCATATCCAAATCGAGGCAAATATGTCTTTAGCTGGTGCAAATGCAGACAAACGTATCCCGTTAACTGTTGCAGATCAAAAATTAGCTTTAGTTAAAATATACAATATTGTTACAGGTAATGCTGTAGCTGTTACAAATACTGCTGCCGATGCAGAAGTTACAAAAGCGGCACAACAATTAAAAGCTGCTGGTTCTGCAGGTGTGTTGGTTTCAGGTTTAGACGATGTTAATGCACAGTTATTAGTATTTGCTATTAACCAAGCATTAGGTTCGGCTGCTTTTAACCCGGCTCAACCTAAATATGTACGTGGTGGTAATAATAAAGAAGTTGCACAGTTGGTTAAAGACATGAATGCAGGTTTGGTTCATACTTTAATTATGAGTGGTGTTAACCCTGTTTATACGTTATTCAACGGCGCTGCTTTTGCAGAAGGATTGAAAAAAGTAAAACTTTCTGCTGCTTTTTCATTACGTGAAGACGAAACAGCATCTTTAACAACAATTGCTGCTGCTGCACCACACTATTTAGAATCATGGGGCGATGTGCAGATGCGTAAAGGACATTATTCTATTACGCAACCAACCATTCGTCCGTTATTCAATACAAAACAATTCCAAGAAGGTTTATTAACTTGGTTAGGTAAAACAGAAACGTACTACGATTATTTAAAAGCATCGGGTACTACTTTAGCTAACGGAAAAACTTGGAACCAAATGGTTCACGATGGTTTTTCTGCTGTTGAAGTTACAGGTTCTGCAACTGCATCTGCTGATTTTGGCGGAGCTGCATCTGCATTAGCTGCAACTAAAAAAGCTGCCGGTTTAGAATTGGTATTGTATCCTAAAACCGGAATGGGCGATGGGCAACAGGCAAACAACCCTTGGTTACAAGAGTTTCCAGATCCAATCACACGTGTTTCTTGGGATAACTATGTAACAGTTTCTAAAGCCGATGCGGAAGCATTGGGTATTAAAAACTACAATGTTGCAAATGGTGGTTTAAACGGATCTTACGTTACTTTAAAAGTGGGTGAAAATACTTTAGAGAATGTTCCGGCATTTATCCAACCAGGTCAGGCAAAAGGTACTTTAGGTTTAGCGTTTGGTTATGGACGTAAATCTGCCTTAAAAGAAGAAATGCAAGTAGGTGTTAATGCTTACAAATTATACAAAGACTTTAATAATACACAAAATGTATCTGTAGAATTAGGTTCGGGTGATCACGAGTTTGCTTGTGTTCAGTTACAAAGAACTTTAATGGGTCGTGGTGATATTGTTAAGGATACTACATTAGAAATCTTTAATACAAAAGATGTTAAAGAGTGGAATGTTAAACCACATGTATCTTTAGATCACCAGTCGGTTGAAGCATCAACGGTTGATATTTGGGAATCTTTTGATCGTTCAACAGGTCACCATTTCAACTTGTCTATTGATTTGAACTCTTGTACAGGTTGTGGAGCATGTGTTATTGCATGTCACGCAGAAAACAACGTTCCTGTTGTTGGTAAATCCGAAGTAAGAAGATCACGCGATATGCACTGGTTACGTATCGATAGATATTATTCTTCTGAAGATACATTTGCTGAAGATGTAACTACAAAGAACAGTGCTAAAGGTTTAATGGAAAACATTAATACATTTAATGGTTTAGAGCATCCTGCAGACAATCCTCAGGTAGTATTCCAACCGGTAATGTGTCAGCACTGTAACCACGCACCTTGTGAAACGGTTTGTCCGGTTGCTGCAACATCTCACGGTCGTCAGGGTCAAAACCACATGGCATACAACCGTTGTGTTGGTACACGTTACTGTGCAAACAACTGTCCGTACAAAGTACGTCGTTTCAACTGGTTCTTATACAGCCAAAACAACGCGTTTGATTACCACATGAACGATGATTTAGGACGTATGGTATTAAATCCAGATGTTAATGTACGTTCTCGTGGAGTTATGGAAAAATGTTCATTATGTATTCAAATGACACAAGCGAGCATCTTAAAAGCGAAAAGAGAAGGTAGAGCAATAAGCGGAGATGAGTTTGAAGTAGCTTGTTCTGCAGCTTGTACATCGGGATCTATGGTTTTTGGAGATGTGAACGACAAACAGTCTGAAGTGGCTATGTTGTTTGAAGATGACAGAAGATACCATTTGTTAGAGCATATCGGTACTAAACCAAATGTGTTCTACCACGTAAAAGTTAGAAACGTATAAGTTAGTATTAATTAGAAACATTATAATAAAGGATTATGTCGTCACATTACGAAGCACCCATTAGAAAACCTTTAGTTATTGGTGATAAAACTTATCACGATATAACGGTAGATGTTGCTAGACCTGTAGAAACACGTGCGAATAAACAATGGTGGACTGTTTTCACTATTGCTTTAATTGCATTCCTTTGGGGAGCTGGTTGTATGGTTTATACAATTGGTACAGGTATTGGTACATGGGGATTAAATAAAACTGTAGGATGGGCTTGGGATATTACCAATTTTGTTTGGTGGGTAGGTATCGGTCACGCGGGTACACTTATCTCGGCTGTATTATTATTATTCCGTCAGAAATGGAGAATGGCTATTAACCGTTCTGCAGAAGCAATGACCATTTTCTCTGTAGTTCAGGCAGGTTTGTTCCCAATTATTCACATGGGTCGTCCATGGTTGGCTTACTGGGTATTACCAATGCCAAACCAGTTCGGGTCGTTATGGGTTAACTTTAACTCACCATTATTATGGGACGTATTCGCGATCTCTACCTATTTATCTGTTTCATTAGTTTTCTGGTGGACAGGTTTATTACCAGATTTCGCTATGTTACGCGATAGAGCGGTAACACCATTTTCAAAAAGAATTTATTCTACTTTATCATTCGGATGGTCTGGTCGTGCAAAAGACTGGCAACGTTTTGAAGAAGTATCTTTAGTATTGGCAGGTTTAGCAACTCCATTAGTACTTTCGGTACACACCATTGTATCTTTTGACTTTGCTACATCGGTAATTCCAGGTTGGCATACAACCATTTTACCACCTTACTTCGTTGCGGGTGCGATCTTCTCTGGGTTTGCCATGGTAAACACGCTTTTGATCATTATGCGTAAAGTTGTAAGTTTAGAAGATTACATTACTATTCAGCATATCGAATTAATGAACATCATTGTAATGATTACAGGTTCGGTTGTTGGTATCGCTTACATCACAGAGTTATGGGTAGCTTGGTATTCAGGAGTAGAGTATGAACAATACGCTTTCTTAAACCGTGCAACAGGTCCTTACTGGTGGTCATACTGGTTAATGATGACGTGTAACGTAATTTCTCCGCAGGTAATGTGGTTTAAAAAGATACGTACATCAATTATGGGATCGTTCATTATATCAATTATCGTAAATATTGGTATGTGGTTTGAGCGTTTCGTGATCATCGTAACATCATTACACCGTGATTACTTACCATCGTCTTGGACAATGTTCCAACCAACATTTGTAGATGCAGGTATTTATATCGGTACTATAGGGTTCTTCTTTGTATTATTCTTATTATACTCTAGAACATTCCCGGTAATTGCACAGGCAGAGGTTAAAACAATTTTAAAATCTTCTGGTGAAAATTACAAAAAAGAGAGAGAGAACGGACACCATTCACATAATCATTAATAAATTATGAGTACAAAAGTTTTACACGTATTATACAATGATGATGATGTTTTAATGGATGCAGTTAAAACAACCAGAGCTGCACATCATCATATCGAAGAGGTTTATACACCTTTTCCTGTACACGGTTTAGATAAAGCAATGGGATTAAAACCAACGCGATTAGCAATTTGTGCATTTATCTATGGTTTATGTGGTTTATCTTTCGCAACTTACATGATGAATTACATCATGATACAAGATTGGCCGCAAGATATTGGTGGTAAGCCAAGTTTTAGCTATATTCAAAACATGCCTTCATTTGTGCCTATTATGTTTGAATTAACCGTTTTCTTTGCAGCCCATTTAATGGTTATTACTTTCTTTTTAAGAAGTAGATTATGGCCGTTTAAAAAAGCAGAAAACCCAGATGTAAGAACAACAGACGACCATTTTTTAATGGAAGTTTCTTTACACGGAAATGAAGAAGAAGCTGTTGAATTCTTTAAAAATACTGGAGCAGTAGAAGTTAAAGTAATCGATAAACATTAGTAGTAAAAATGAAGAGTTTATATAAAATAGTTGCGTTGGCAGCAGTTTCAACATTAGCTACATCTTGTTTTAATAAGGAAAAACCTAATTACCAGTTATTTCCTAATATGTACGAGTCTGTAGCCTACGAAACCTATTCTGAGTCAAGCGCATTTAAAAATGGAAAAGAAGGTCAGGTTCCTGCACAAGGATCAGTACCTCGTGGATTTACGCCTGAGGCATATCCAAATACACCTGAAGGTTTAGCTGCAGCAAGATTAAATTCAAAATCTCCTTTAGATTCAATTACTGCGGGTGATTTAGACAAGGCTAAACAACTGTACACTATTTACTGTGCAATTTGCCACGGTGATGCAGGTGATGGAAAAGGTAATTTAGTTAAAAGAGAAAAATTCCTGGGAGTACCAAGTTATGCTGAACGTGAGTTGACAGAAGGTGGAATTTACCACGTTGTAACGTACGGATTAAACTCAATGGGATCACATAAAAACCAGTTAACACAAACCGAAAGATGGATGGTAGCTGCTTATGTGTTAAAATTGAAATCGGAATTATAATTGTAAAACTTATTTGAAAGTTTAGATATGTACACATTTTCAGGCAAATTAAAAACCTTTTCTATCATTTTAATGGCTTTAGGTATCATTGGGATAGCTTACGGCTTTCTTACGGCACCTAAAACAGTTGAAGAGGTTGAAGCAATTTTAAGCGAGCAACATCATGGTGGTCATGGCGCTCACGAAGCACATGCAGCACCTGCACATGGTGAGGCTACAGCTCATGAAACAAATGCAGCAAGCCATGATGCACACGATGCAAATCACGATGAGCATAATGCAACTGCAACAGCTGTTACTAATGATAGTACTGCTCATGCTACAGATTCAACAGATGCACATACCGCACATGTAACAGAAGCAGCTCCGGCACATGCTGATACAAATGCACACGCTGCAAAAGTTGAGAGTCATGATGCGCATGCAGAACATACTGCGCATTTAGAACACGTATTACACCAGTTACAAAACAAACCTTGGGCTGCTGTTTACGTTGGGTGTATCTTTTTTATGCTTATTTCTTTAGGTATTTTTACCTTCAATCAAATTCAATATGCTGCTTCTGCAGGTTGGTCACCAGTATTATTCCGTGTAATGGAAGGTTTATCGGCTTACTTATTACCGGGTTCTATACTGTTTTTCTTAATGTTGATAGCGAGTTCGGCTCATTTAAACCATTTATTTATCTGGATGGATGCTGATGTTGTAGCTAACGATACCATTATTCAAGGTAAAACAGGTTTCTTAAACATACCTTTCTTTTTAATCCGTTCAGTTATTTTCTTAGCTGGTTGGAATATCTTTAGAATGTTATCTCGCAGAAACTCATTAGCTTTAGATGAAACAGGCGATTTAAATTACTACAAAAAGAACTTTAAATTGGCAGCAGGTTACTTGGTGTTCTTTATCATCACAGAATCTATCATGTCATGGGATTGGATCATGTCTATTGACACGCACTGGTATTCAACATTGTTCGGTTGGTATGTATTTGCATCGTTCTTTGTAACAGCAGTAACTATTATTGCATTAGTAACATTATATCTTAAAAATAAAGGGTTATTAGAATTCGTAAATACATCGCACATCCACGATTTAGCTAAATTCATGTTTGGTTTATCTATCTTCTGGACGTACTTATGGTTCTCTCAATTCATGTTAATGTGGTATGCAAACATTCCTGAAGAGGTAACGTACTTCATTTTAAGAATAGAAGAATACAACTTGCCTTTCTTTGGTATGCTGGCGTTAAACTTTTTATTACCTATATTATTATTAATCAATACAGACTTTAAACGATTATCTTGGATCATTGTTATGGCGGGTACATGTATTATTGCAGGTCACTATTTAGACTTCTTTAATATGATTATGCCTGGAACTGTTGGTGCATCTTGGTTTATTGGTGCTGCCGAAATAGGATCTGTATTGTTCTTTGGCGGATTGTTTATCTTTGTCGGTTTCTCGGCAATTGCTAAAGCTCCGTTATTGGTTAAGAATAATCCAATGGTAGAAGAAAGTAAACATTTTCATTATTAATATTTAAAGTAATAAACAAATGACGAGTTTATTAATATTAGTTATTGTAGCTTTATTAGGAATTGCAATTTGGCAATTAACTAAGATTTTCGACTTAACTCAGAGCAAACAACACGTTGGCGAAGAGTACAAGACGCAGGTTGCTACACATAAAGACAATAATATCAACGGATATTTAATGTTCGGATTCCTGGCATTCATCTACATTTTCACAATTTATAGCTGTGTTAAATGGGGTTACATGCCGTTGTTAAGCAATGCAGCTTCTGAACATGGTAAAGATGTTGACCAGTTAATGTGGATTACTTTAGTAGTTATCTTCTTTGTTCAATTCCTAACGCAATTCTTATTACACTACTTTGCATTCAAATACCGTGGTAATACAGACAGAAAAGCGACGTTCTTCGCAGATAATGATAAATTAGAGTTCATCTGGACAATTATTCCGGTAATTGTTTTAGCAGGATTAATCTTATACGGATTATACGCATGGAACAACATTATGCATTACGATGAAGAGGAAGAAGTAATTTACGTAGAAGTTTACGCAAAACAATTTGGTTGGGATATTCGTTATTCTGGTGACGATAATGTTTTAGGAAAAGCTAACGTTCGTTTCATAGAAGGTATTAACGCAGTAGGTGTTGATATGTCAGATCCAAATGCGCAAGACGATATCTTAGCAAAAGAATTACATTTACCAGTTGGTAAAAAGGTAGTATTAAAAATGCGTTCGCAAGACGTTTTACACTCTGCTTATTTCCCACACTTCCGTGCACAAATGAACTGTGTACCTGGTATGGTAACACAATTTGCAATGACTCCAACTGTTACTACTACAGAAATGAGAGGTCGTGAAGAAATTGTTGACCGCGTTAACAAAATTAACCAGGCACGCAACAAACACAGCAAAAAATTAGTTGAGAAAGGTGAACCAGGTTTAGAACCATACACATTTGATTATATTTTATTATGTAACAAAATTTGTGGACGTTCACACTATAACATGCAAGCAAAAGTTGTAGTTGAAACCGAAGGTGAATTTAGAAAATGGTTAAGCCAACAACCAAAATTAGGCAAACAAGTAGCTGAAGAAAAAGCTGCTGCTGCAGCTCCGAAAGTTGAAGCACAGCCGGTTCAAACTCCTGTAGAAGAACCACAAATTGTAGTAGATACTACTGCAGTAGTTGCTCAAGTAATTAAATAATTTGTTTACCAATATAAAATTATTAGTATGTCAGCAGTAGTAGGACACGAATTAACACACGATCATTCACACGATGATCACCACCATAAAGAAACTTTCGTAACAAAGTACATCTTTAGTCAAGATCATAAAATGATTGCCAAACAATTCCTTGTAACAGGTATTATCATGGGAATCATTGGTATTGCAATGTCATTATTATTCCGTATTCAAATCGCGTGGCCAGAAGAATCATTCAAAGTGTTCTCTTGGTTGTTAGGAGATGATTTCGCTCCGGGCGGTGTAATGCGTAACGATATTTATTTAGCATTAGTTACCATTCACGGAACCATTATGGTATTCTTTGTATTAACTGCAGGTTTATCGGGTACGTTCTCTAACTTATTAATTCCATTACAGATTGGAGCGCGTGATATGGCTTCAGGATTCATGAATATGTTATCATATTGGATCTTCTTTATTGCTTGTATCATAATGATTGCTTCATTGTTTGTAGAGTCTGGACCGGCTTCAGCAGGTTGGACAATCTATCCACCATTATCTGCAGTTCCAGAGGCAATTCCTGGTTCAGGTACAGGTATGACCTTATGGTTAATATCAATGGCATTATTTATTGCACAGTCGTTAATGGGATCATTAAACTATGTGGTAACGGTGTTAAATATGCGTACAAAAGGTATGTCTATGACACGTTTACCATTAACAATATGGGCTTTATGGGTAACGGCAATTATTGGTATTGTTTCGTTTCCTGTATTATTATCAGCAGCATTATTGTTAATTATGGATAGAAGTTTTGGTACATCATTCTTCTTATCTGATATTTATTTAGCAGGTGAAGTATTACATTATCAAGGTGGATCTCCGGTATTGTTTGAGCACTTGTTCTGGTTCTTAGGTCACCCTGAGGTATATATCGTAATTTTACCAGCAATGGGTATTACGTCTGAAGTAATTTCGGCGAACGCTCGTAAACCAATCTTTGGTTACCGTGCCATGATTACATCAATCTTAGCAATTGCATTTTTATCTACAATTGTTTGGGGGCATCACATGTTCGTATCAGGTATGAACCCGTTCTTAGGTTCGGTATTTACCTTTACAACCTTGTTAATTGCAATTCCATCGGCAGTAAAAGCGTTCAACTACATTACTACATTATGGAAAGGTAATTTACAAATGAACCCTTCTATGCTTTTCTGTATTGGTTTCGTATCAACGTTCATTACAGGTGGTGTAACAGGTATTATTTTAGGAGATTCAACGTTAGATATCAACGTTCACGATACATATTTCGTTATTGCACACTTCCACTTGGTAATGGGTATATCAGCTCTTTACGGAATGTTCGCTGGTATTTACCATTGGTTCCCTAAAATGTACGGACGTATGATGAATAAAAACTTAGGTTATATTCACTTCTGGGTAACGGTAGTTTGTGCTTACGGAGTTTTCTTCCCAATGCACTTTATAGGTATGGCTGGTTTACCACGTCGTTACTATACCAACTCAGCGTTCCCAATGTTCGACGATATGGTAGATGTAAATATTTTAATTACTATGTTTGCATTAGTAGGAGCAGCGTTCCAATTAGTATTCTTGTTTAACTTCTTCTATAGTATTTTCTATGGTAAGAAAGCACCAAGAAACCCATGGAGAGCTACAACTTTAGAGTGGACTACGCCGGTAGAGCACATGCACGGTAACTGGCCGGGTGCTATACCAGAAGTACACCGTTGGCCTTATGATTATTCTAAGCCTGGTTACGAAGAAGATTTTGTTCCACAGACAGTGCCGTTAAGAGATGGTGAAAAAGATGGTGGACATCATTAATATATATAAAACTCCCGCATTTTGTGGGAGTTTTTTCATTTTTGATAAATTCTGAATTTTGATATGAAACAAATTGCAATTATTGGTGCAGGAATAGGCGGACTTACTTCCGCATTGGCTTTTAAGCAGAAAGGATTTAATGTTACTGTTTACGAAAGTGCTGCCGAAATTAAACCGGTTGGTGCGGGAATTGGTATTGCAAACAATGCCATGCAGATTTTTAAAAAGTTAGGTATCCACAAAAAGATAGAAGATGCAGGTGTAAAGGTTTCTTCCATGAATATTACCGATCATCAATTGCGATCACTTTCGGTTATTGATTTGAATGAATTTGAAGTAAAGTATGGAGTTTGTAATATTTCGATACATCGTGCGGTTTTGCAGAATATTCTGGCAGAAGAAATCGGGTTTGAAAATATCAAATTATCAAAACGACTTTTAAAGATTGAACAAAACGAAAACGTCAAATTGTTTTTTGAAGATGACTCAATTGAAACTGCCGATGTTGTTATTGCTGCCGATGGTATTAAATCTTTTGTACGAAATCAGTTGTTTGATTCATCACAGATAAGGGATACAAATCAGATATGTTGGCGAGGGATTTCAAAAGTAGCTTTGCCTAAAGATTACAGCAATAAAGCAATAGAAGCTTGGGGAAAAGGCAAACGTTTTGGTTTCGTTCAAATTAATAATCAAGACACGTATTGGTACGCTGTTGTAAGCGAATCTTTTGTCAATGCGCATGATGATAACTTACATGATCTATTTAAAAACTTTCATACCGATGTTTTAAACATTATTGAAAATACATCTGACGATACCGTTATTAAAAACCGAATCATAGATTTAAAACCTATCTACAAATGGTATAATAAAAATGTATGTTTGTTGGGCGATGCGGCACATGCTACAACTCCAAATTTAGGTCAAGGTGCCTGTCAGGCAATTGAAGACGCGTATCTGTTGGTTGAACTTTATCAGGAAGATAAACCAATCGAAACTGTCTTTGAAGAGTATCAAAAGCTACGAATCAAGAAAGCACATGAAATTGTAAAATCAAGCTGGAGTATTGGTAAAATCGCTCATCTGGAAAGTGGTTTTCTCATTTATTTTAGAAATTTACTTATGCGTTGTATTCCAACATCTGCAAACAATTTGCAATTAAAAATTATTTATGATGTGGATTATTTAGATAACATGAACATTTAAAATTTCAGTTAATGGTTTACAACCATATCCAAAATCGGTATATTTGTTATTAAGAAATTGATGTTTTTA
>CAMLFV010000080.1 GCA_946479395.1 uncultured Flavobacterium sp.
ACGGTCAATGATGCCTTGCTGGCATTCCCCGGCATATTGATGGCGCTTGGTTTGATTTACAAACCAGAAAACTTACAACATTAACTGAAAACATTGTTAATATTGTTAATCAGATCCCTAAAAGCGAAAATTATATAGAGGAATAAAAAAATCGAACTAAATAGTTCGATTTTTTTATGATTTATTCTGCTAAATGCTTCATGAAAACTTCAATTACTTCATCATCTGTTCCGTCGCCGTTTACATCGATCATTCTTTTTAGTTTTAACTGATCTGCAGATTTTTCAATAATTTCTCCGCCTTGAAAAAAGTTAGATCCATGAAATTTCAATTCGTTGTTTATAACCGTATATGATCCGTAAAACTTTTGCGATGGGCACGGTGGCACAGGAGTTGTTTTTACTTCAACATCGCTTTGTACATAATCTACAATTTCAAACGAATTGAATTCGTTTAACTGTAAATAATCTTTTCCACAGTTTGAATCTCCTTCATAAGGTCTGCTTTCACCATTAATGATTACACCTTGCGGATACCATTTCCCAACCAAAACATTAACCTCATTGTCGTCATCGTTACATCCAACAAATGCCAATGCTAAAAATAAAGTAACAATAATTCTTTTCATATCTTTCTAAATTGAAACTCCTAAATAATTGCTCGGAGTTATTTGTTTTAATTCGTTTTTAACCTCAACCGAAACATTCAATGTATCAATAAACGCATGAATCGATTTTTGATTGATTGCTTCGTTTGTTCTGGTTAAATCTTTCAGTGCTTCGTAAGGATTTGGGTATGCTTCACGACGTAAAATGGTCTGAATTGCTTCTGCAACAACAGCCCAGTTGTTTTCTAAATCGTCTGCAAACTTGGTTTCGTTCAACAATAACTTGTTTAAACCTTTTAAAGTAGCTTCAAACGCAATGATTGTATGACCAAACGGAACACCAATGTTTCTTAAAACAGTACTATCGGTTAAATCGCGCTGTAAACGAGAAATAGGTAATTTTGCTGCCAAATGTTCAAAAATAGCATTGGCGATACCTAAATTTCCTTCAGAATTTTCAAAATCAATCGGGTTAACTTTATGTGGCATTGCAGATGATCCAACTTCGCCCGCTTTGATTTTCTGTTTGAAATATTCCATTGAAACATACGTCCAAACATCGCGGTCTAAATCAATAATAATATTGTTAATGCGCTTTAAAGCATCACAAAAAGCAGCAAAATGATCGTAATGTTCAATTTGTGTGGTTGGGAATGAGTGTTTCAAACCAAGAATTCCTTCGACAAAATTTTCGCCAAAAGCCTGCCAATCGTTTTGCGGATAAGCTACTTTGTGTGCATTGAAATTTCCTGTTGCACCACCAAATTTAGCTGCAAACGGAATGTTATTCAACAAACGTAATTGTTCTTCCAAACGAACAACAAAAACCAGAATTTCTTTCCCTAAACGCGTTGGCGATGCAGGTTGCCCATGCGTGCGTGCTAACATTGGAATATCTTTCCATTCAACACTCAACTCTTTTAATTTGTTAACCAATTGGATAAAAGTTGGCATGTACACTTTTTCGAACGCATGTTTGGTTGATAAAGGTATCGCCGTGTTGTTGATATCTTGAGAGGTTAATCCAAAATGGATAAACTCTTTAAATTCTTGTAAGCCTAATTGGTCAAATTTATGTTTTATGAAATATTCAACAGCCTTAACATCGTGATTGGTTGTTTTTTCGGTGTTTTTGATCCAAAGTGCATCTTCTGTAGAAAAATCGTTGTAAATTTTTCGTAATTCAGAAAACAAATCTTTAGATACGTTTGCAACCTGCGGCAATGGCAATTCGCACAAAGCAATAAAATATTCAATTTCTACTAAAACGCGATATTTTATAAGGGCTTCTTCCGAAAAATAATCTGCTAATGGAGCTGTTTTTGATCTATATCTTCCATCGATCGGAGAAATAGCATTTAATTCTGTTAACATAAATATTTCCAATATTTTTTAAAGAAACAAATATACTGAGGTTTTACAGTTTAAAAAAACTTATTTTTAACTTCAAAGCATAAAAAAAGAAGCATTTCTGCTTCTTTTCTTCTTTATGATCTACTCCACTCTAAAATTGAGTTTCTGTTCATTTTTACGTAATCTTCGTTTCCTGCTTTTTCTGAAGCTTCTAAAGATTTTTTAGCTGTTTCTACAGCACCTTTTTTATCGCCGTTTGCTGCCTGAATTAATGACTTTTGACGCAACATGTAAAAAGGAGCTTCGCCGTTTTGCATTGCAATTGATTTATTTACATAATCTAACGCCTTTTTAACGTCAGTATTTGATGTAAACAAATAAACACCTGCTGCATAATAATCTGTAGCTTTAGAATTTTCGTTAATGTTCGCATTAATACTTTCCATTGCTATTTTGTGCGTTGGCACTTTAAACGAAACGTGAACTATTGTTTTTTCCCAAGAAATATCAATTGTTCCTTGCTCGTTGTTTTGTGGTGTAACATCAATTGTAAAATACTCCACATCTTTATTTAATGTTTGTGGTTTTACTGATGTTTTCACAACTACATCACTATCGTTCCATTTTTGAGGTAATCCCCAGTTATCAGTCGTTTTATAGATAATTACATCCCAAGATTCTGCCTTTGGTAAGGTGTATAATGCATATTTACCTGCTGGTAAATTTTTACCGTTTATTTCGATATCTGTATCAATTTCAATAACAGTATTTTGGTTTGCACCTGTTCTCCACATTTTTCCGTAAGGAACTAAATCTCCAAAAACCAAACGACCTTTTTTAGCCGGACGAAAATAATCTACACTAACATTTGTTAAACCAACTGTTTGATCGATTTCTGATTTCAAACTTGCCTGTGGCGTTTTAATTTGTGCATTTACTTGTGTTGCCACAAATAACGTTGCTGCTATTAGTAATTTTCTCATTTTTTAAATTTATTTTGAATAATTTGTTACTCCTTCTTTTAACCAATTTTCGTATTCCGAAACTTCCGGTGTATAACCAACCGGTGTGTTTAATGAGTTTCCTTCATTATCTAAAACAATATAATAAGGTTGTGCATTTGCCTGATATTTTTCAATCTGGAAATCACTCCACTTATTACCTACTGTTTTAATTTTCTTGCCCGTTGTTTTAGAAACATACTGTTCTGCTTCTGGCAACTCCTTCTTCTCATCAACGTATAAAGATATTAAAACTACATCGTTGTTTAAAATATTTAACACATTGATTTCAGACCAAACGTTTTCTTCCATCTTACGACAGTTAACACATGCATGTCCTGTAAAATCTAGTAAAACCGGTTTGTTGATCTCTTTTGCATACGCCATTCCTTTGTCATAATCTGTAAAAGTGATGATACCCTGCGGACCTTCTTTTGCACCATCTGGAATTTCACTTAAAGAAGATGTTCCTCCTTTAGAATTTCCAACACCATACGGACTTTCAGAATACGTCATTGGTGGTGGAAAACCTGAAATCAGTTTTAAAGGTGCGCCCCATAATCCAGGAACTAAATAAATTGTAAATGTTGATACTAACAATGCCATGAATAATCTACCTACCGATATTTTATCTAATTTAGAATCGTGTGGTAATTGAATTTTTCCGAACAAATAAATTGCCCATGCAGCAAAAATAGCGATCCAGATTGCCAAGAATACTTCGCGTTCCATCCAATGTTTCTGTAAAACTAAATCGGCATTCGATAAAAATTTGAAAGCGAAAGCTAATTCTAAAAACCCTAACGAAACCTTTACAGTATTCATCCATCCGCCAGAACGCGGCATAGAATTTAACCAGCCTGGGAACATAGCAAACAACATAAACGGTAATGCCAATGCCAATGAAAAACCGAACATTCCTACAAGTGGAGCTATCCCACCCATTGAAGCGGCTTCAACCAGTAATCCTCCAACAATTGGACCAGTACATGAAAACGATACAATTGCCAATGCCAAAGCCATGAAAAAGATACCGATGATACCTCCACGATCAGCTTGACGATCTACTTTATTTGCCCATGAATTCGGAAGCATAATTTCGAACGCACCTAAAAAAGATGCAGCAAAAACTACTAACAATACAAAGAAGATTATATTGAATGAAACGCTTGTAGATAATTCGTTCAAAGCATCTGCTCCAAATATTTTAGCAACAGCAAATCCTAATATTACATAAATAAATATGATTGAAAAACCATAAATAAGTGCGTTTTTAATTCCTTTAGCTCGTGATTTACTTTGTTTGGTAAAAAAACTTACTGTCATTGGAATCATTGGAAAAACACACGGTGTAAATAAAGCTGCGAAACCGCCTAAAAATGAAAGTATAAAAATTGTTGTTAAACCTTTCTTTTCCGTTTTATCAACTTTTGGATTCTCTGTTACCGGTTTGGTTTTAGTTGTATCATTGTTTGTAGATGCTGCAGCAAGATCTTCAAAGTTTTGAACTTCCTTTGATGAAACCGTAGCTAAATCGAAAACAAAATATTTGTTTTGCTGAATACACATTTCAATACAAGCTTGGTAAGAAAGCTCTATCTGAACATTTTTAACTTCAGGATTTGTAATTTTTATATTGTGCGTAAAATGTGCTTCTTTCGCAAAATAATATTCATCTACACCAAAAATGTCATTAAACTTCTTAGTGTATTCACTCTCTTTTGCTTTGCCTTGCGGCTCGTAATTTCCTTGGGCATTGTTGTAGATAAATTCTAAAGGAAGTGGGCCACCTTCTGGCGTAAACTGCGAATACATGTGCCATTCGCCTTCAATTGTAGCATCAAATTTGAGTTGATACTCTGTATCTGAAATTTTTTCGATACTCGTTTTCCATTTTACAGGATCTTGCACCTGTGAAAACCCCAAACTGGTTACGAATAAAACCAGCGCTGTGAGTAAATTTCTCATTGGTTTAAAGTTATTTTATAGTTTTTTTGATTGTTACTTGTTATTTTAAATCGATCATCGGCACGTAAACCAACAATCCAAATTATTTTTCCGTCTCCGTTTTCTAAAATCCACGTATTGTCTTTTTGAATTTTAGAAAGTTTTTCGTCTTTAAAAAATTTCGACACTTTTTTAATTCCATTCATTCCAAAAGGCTGAAAACAATCGCCTGTTTGTTTACGTCTTAAAACCAAGGGCCATTTTAAAAGATTCGAATTTACAAAAATAGTGCTTTTATCTGTGTTAAATTCTTCTGTTTCTACTTCTGAGATATTCATAAAAAACGGAAGGTTTAAAATATCATCTTTACTTTTAATGTAAAAAAAGTCTTTTAATACTGATTTTTCTTTAAAAACAATCAGCTTTTTTCGGTCTTTTAAAATCGTGTATTGGTCGTTTTTTAACACTTTGCCGGCATCAGAAATACAAATTTTTTCAATCTCATCAATAGAACTGAAACCATACCGCTTTAAAATCTGCAATAAATAGTGCTTTTTATTGTTGAAATTTTCTGTTTTTTCTAAATCTATTTCCAGCTCCTCATCCTTCATCTTTACACATTCCTTTTCAAAAAAAGCGACTGCATCGTTTGCTAAAAGCTGTGTTTGTTTTAAATGATTGAGCGTATTTTGAAACGATTTTAAAAATTCTGCATTCTCTTCTTTTAAAACCGGAAGCACCAAATGACGCATTTTATTTCGCAAATATTTCGTTGTGGCGTTTGATTGATCTTCTCTCCACTCTACTCCATTTTCAGTAGCATAATTAAGAATCTGTTCTCGAGAAAAATCCAATAATGGTCGAATAATATTCTCGTTTTTTTCTGGAATTCCAACCAAACCGTCGATTCCGGTTCCGCGTGTAAAATTGATTAAAAACGTTTCTGCTTGATCGTCTAAATGATGTGCCGTTGCAATAAACTGATAATCATGATCGATACAAATCTGTTTAAACCAATTGTATCGTAATTCGCGAGCCGCAATTTGAATAGAAATTTTTCTACTTTCAACAAACTGCATCGTATCAAATCGTTCTACAAAACACAGAATATTGTTTTTTTTGCAAAGATCAGCAACCAATTTTTCGTCTAAATCACTTTCTGTACCGCGTAACTGAAAATTGCAATGTGCAACAGCAAAATCCAACTTTAAAGCATGATACAAATGCAGCAACACCATACTATCCACTCCGCCACTTACTGCGAGCAAGGTTTTTCCGCTTACTGATTCAGGAAATTTTTGGGCGATATGTTGTTTAAATTGATCTAACATTGCTGTAAAACTTTTTGCATTGCTTGTGCTTTTAACAAACATTCGTTGTACTCATCGATAGCGTTTGCGTTGATTGTAATGGCGCTACCCACACTGAACGATGCGTATTTTTCTTCCTGATTATACAAAATAGTGCGAATAACCACGTTAAAATCGAAATTATTATCAGGCGAAAAATAACCAATAGCACCGCTGTATAGCCCGCGTTTTGTTCTTTCGACTTCTTCGATAATTTTCATTGCCGATAATTTTGGTGCGCCTGTCATACTTCCCATTGGGAAGGTTGATTTGATAATATCGACCGGATTTTGATCTTCTGAAACTTCTGACACAACCGTAGAAATCATTTGATGAACTTGTTTAAACGTGTAAATCCCAAACAATTCTTCGACTTGAACAGATGATTTTGTTGCCGTTTTAGATAAATCGTTCCGAACTAAATCTACAATCATCACATTTTCTGATTGTTCTTTTTTATTTTCTGCTAAATTTTGTTTTAAAAGTAAATCCTCTTCCGCAGTTGCTCCGCGTTTTGCCGTTCCTTTAATGGGTTGCGAAATTATTTTTAGACCATCTTTTTTGAGATATCGTTCTGGCGACGCACTCATTACGAAATGTTTGTTGAACTTGGCAAAACTCGCAAAAGGCGGTTCGGAAATTTCGTTAAGCTTCCAAAACAAATCATTGGAATTTAACTGCACGTTTTCTGCAAAAAATTCCATGCAGAAATTGGCTTCATAAATATCGCCACGCTGAATGTGACTTATTACTTTTTGAAATCCGGCTGCGTATTCGTTAAACGTTAATTTACTTTGTACGTTGATTCTTTCCTGCTGATCTTCATGTTTTATTTCAGTTGAATTTATCTGCTGAAAATCATCATCCATTTCATCATCGCACATTCCCAGATATTCAAATCGAACCAAATCATCTTCAAAAAAAATTAGTTTCTTTGGTTGAAAAAATAATAAATCGGGAAAGTTCAATCCGTCAGAATTATTTGATTCCAGCCGTTCCACATCATTCTTTAAATCGTACGTTAAATAACCAAAAAGCCAATCGTTGGTATTGTTCTGATATTCTTTTAATTGGTCAAATGCGTTAAAATAATCGGTTTGCAGCAGCGTAAAAGCATCAAAAGCCAAAACAGCTTGTTGTGTGCTGTATTTGGCTTTGTAATTGTTCGATTCTAAAAAAACTACCTCGCGAAACTGTTGCGCCCACTGAAGCATCTGCTTTTTAAAACCGGAAATATTTTCTACTTGATACGTTTTTGAAAACCGTTGCATTAACTTTTTAAAATTCTGTTTAGTTTTTGTTCGATTTCCTGTAAGAAATCTTTATTTGTAATTTGCTGTGTTTCTTTATTGAAGTTTTCTGAAAATGATGAAAAAGCATAACTTTCGTAAACTTCGCAGCCAAACCGTTCGATCATTTTCTGTAAACTTTCATTCGCACCTAAACCACCACGTTTTCCGTTTGATGTACTTAAAATAAAAACCTTTTTTCCTTGCAAAAAGCTTTTATCAGCACGAGACAACCAATCTACTATATTTTTGAAAAATGCCGATAAATTGCCGTTGTGTTCGTTTGTGGTAATGAAAATATGTTCGAAAGCTTCGATTTGATCCTTTAAAGAAACAATTCCCTTTGGCGATTTAATTTCGCGTTCTAAATCTTCACTAAATAAAGGAATATCTAATGTTTTAAGATCAAGAAATGTGTGCGTTACATTCAGTTCTTTTAAAACCGATTTTGTTAACTGTTCGTTGATTGATTTTGATGAATTGCTTCCAACAAATACCAGCATTTTTCTAATATTTAATTTCTACGTTTAATTGCCTGTTTTCTTTGGCTGCGGTTTTATCCATTGTTGTACCAACGGTTACGCCAATTGCCACACCAATAGGTAAACCTAATGCAAACAAACCGGGCTTTTTTAAAAGTACACCTGTGAGAACGCCCAACGGTATGCCAAAAACAGTCATTCCAAGCGCTAGCCAAAGTGTTCTGTAATAATTTTTAGGAACTAACTTTAATTCTTTTTCCAGTAACCTTAAAATTGCCGTTTGCTTTTTCTTTATTACTTTTCTTAAATCGTTAGTTGTTAAAGAATTTGAGGTATTAATTTCTTGAACCTCCTTGTTGATTGTTTCAACAATAGCATCAGGCAATTCTCTTTTTCTTAATTCACTTAAAAGAATATCAAACTGATTGTAAAGCTGACTTAATCTAATATCGCTTTCTAAATTTTTTACTCCTCTTAATTTAATTATCGTCATCATTAATCTTCTTCTTCAACAATTTCGTGGTTGTTAGAATAGTTTCGCCAACGATCAATAGCCTGAACCATATCGTTTGGTAAATCTGTTTCAAAACGCATGAATTCCTTTTTAATTGGGTGCATAAACCCAAGTGTTTTAGCATGCAAAGCCTGTCGTGGCAATACTTTAAACGTGTTTTCTACAAACTGTTTGTATTTTGTAAAAGTTGTTCCTTTCAAAATTTTCTCACCACCGTAACGTTCGTCGTTAAACAAGGTATGCCCAATTGCTTTCATATGTACGCGAATTTGGTGTGTTCTACCCGTTTCTAATCTGCATGAAACCAAAGTTACATATCCCAAACGTTCAATAACCTTATAATGTGTAACTGCATATTTTGCTCCGGTTGAATCATCTGGGAACGATGCCATTTGCATACGATCTACCTTATGGCGACCAATATAACTTTCTATTGTTCCTTCGTTTTCTTCAACGTTTCCCCAAACAATAGCAATATATTCGCGTTCGGTTGATTTTTCGGCAAACTGTTTTTGCAGTTCACTCATGGTCCAATCAGTTTTGGCAATAACCAATAATCCTGTGGTGTCTTTATCAATTCTGTGCACCAAACCAGGACGTTCGGAACTATTTAAAGGCAAATTTTCGAAATGATACGCCAAAGCGTTTACCAACGTTCCTGTGTAATTTCCGTGCCCCGGATGCACCACCAAACCTGCAGGTTTGTTAATTACCAGCAAATCATCATCTTCATAAACAATATCCAACGGAATATTTTCTGGAATGATAATATTTTCAAACGGAGGTTGTTCCATAAGAACACGTACCACATCGTTCGCTTTTACTTTATGATTTGATTTTACAGGAACATCGTTCACAAAAATATTTCCGTTATCTGCTGCTTTCTGAATTTTGTTTCGAGTTGCATTTTCAACAAGATTCATCAGAAATTTATCAACACGCAACGGCGCCTGACCTTTACCAGCTTCAAAACGGTAATGTTCGTATAATTCGTCTTCTATTAAATTGTTATATTCTGTCATTCATTAAAAAATTGAATCGATTTCGGGTGCAGTATCTTCATACATCTCACCTAAAGAATCAGGTTCTGGCGTGTATCCTAACATACCATCGCCCAAGATTAAATCGATTTTTGAATTTTTAAGTACTTTATCGCCCATGCGTAAAATTCTGCCGTCTTGTTCAATACGCAAAACAACATCTTTAGCAAAATCGGGTTCGTATTTTATTTGTCCTTTCACCAAACCTAACGATTCTAAAATTGCTGTTGAATGGCGCAACGTTCTACCATCTAAATTTGGTAAACGTACAGACGAGTATCCTTTAGCATTAATCTTTACATAAATTTTACGACCTTGTTTTACGGCATCGTTTGCTTTTGGATCTTGTTCTGAAATTGTTAACGGCGGATACTTTGGATTGTAATCAATTGTATCTATAATAATAATTTCAAAACCATTATCGGCAACGGCATTCATAGCCTTTTCAACCTTCATTTTGGTTAAATCAGGTACCGTGATTTCTTTTCCGTGACGTGTATAAATATTTAAAAACTGTAAACTACCAAAAATCAGCAAACCAATAATTACTACTGCCCCAATTAACGAGAAAATAAATTGCTTACTTTTTATAAATGATGTAAAACCCATAGAGTTATTTATTTTAGCAAAGTTATCAATTATGTTACGTGTATTTTTATAAATTTGTTTTAAAGTAAACCAAATACAGCTTACAAAAATAAAATATAAAAATACATTATTAAATGAAAAACGTAGCAATTATTATGGGAGGATATTCTAGCGAATATAAAATATCCTTAAAAAGCGGCGAAGTTGTTTATAATCATTTAGATAGCACTAAATATAATTTATACAAAATACACATTTTAACAGAAGACTGGTTTTATGTTGATGAGCAAAATAACCGCTTTGTTGTTGATAAAAACGATTTTTCGGTAACGGTAAACAACCAGAAAATACAATTCGATGTTGTTTTTAACGCCATTCACGGAACACCGGGCGAAGACGGATTGATACAAGCGTATTTAAAGCTGTTGAATATTCCGCAAACGTCTTGTAATTATTACCAATCGGCACTTACGTTTAACAAGCGCGACATGCTTTCGGTATTGAAACCATACGGAATTAAAACGGCCATTTCGTACTACTTGAATAAAGGTGATGTTATTGCAGAAGATCAGATTATTCAGCGTGTTGGATTGCCTTGTTTCGTAAAACCGAATAAATCAGGTTCAAGTTTTGGAATTTCAATGGTTAAAGACAGCGAGCAACTTTTGCCTGCAATTGAAAAAGCGTATGCCGAAGACGATGAAATTATTATTGAAAGTTATTTAAAAGGAACAGAAGTTTCGGTTGGTGTAATTAAATATCAAAATGACACAATTGTTCTGCCAATAACCGAAATTGTTTCTGAAAACGATTTTTTTGATTACGAAGCGAAATACGAAGGAAAATCCAGTGAGATTACTCCTGCAAGAATATCCGATGAAGAAAAAGCAAAAGTTGAAGATGTTGCCAAACGCATTTATACTATTTTAAAAATGGATGGTTTTTCTCGATCTGAATTTATCTTGGTAAGCGGCGAACCTTTTTTATTAGAGATGAATACCGTTCCGGGATTAACAACCGAAAGTATTTTACCGCAACAAGCACGCGAAGCAGGAATTTCGTTAAACCAATTGTTTGATAACGCTATTGAATTAGCATTAACCAGAACACATTTTTAATGAAAAAAGCAGTTTTTCCAGGTTCGTTTGATCCCATAACCAACGGACACGTAGATGTTATTACCCGAGCTTTGCCTTTGTTCGATGAAATTATTATTGCCATTGGTACAAACGCCGAAAAAAAATATATGTTTACTTTAGAAGAACGCAAACGTTTTATTGAAGAAACTTTTGCCAACGAACCTAAAGTTAAGGTTGATCTTTACCAAGGATTGACCATTGATTACTGCAAAGAACAAAAAGCCGATTTTTTATTGCGTGGTTTACGCAACCCAGCCGATTTTGAGTTTGAAAAAGCCATTGCACATGCCAACCGATTGGTTTCGGGTATTGAAACGGTTTTCTTACTAACAGCTGTAGATACATCGTTTATTAGCTCAAGCATTGTGCGCGATTTTATTCGCAATAATGGTGATTATAGTTTGTTGGTTCCAAGGGCGGTTAAGAAATAATCACTTTACAAAAAATTATAATTGTAGATAAGACCTCACAGGTTTAAAAAAATAAATAAAAAAAAGCGATGACTGTAAAATCATCGCTTTCTTTGTTATATAGAAAAGAAATTATCCTAAAACTTCTTTTACTTTTTTACCGATTTCTGCTGGAGAATCAACAACGTGGATACCGCTTTCTCTCATGATGCGTTTTTTAGCTTCTGCTGTATCATCAGCACCACCAACAATTGCACCTGCGTGACCCATTGTACGACCTTTAGGAGCTGTTTCACCTGCGATGAATCCAATAACTGGTTTTTTGTTTCCGTTTTCTTTAATCCAACGTGCAGCATCAGCTTCTAACTGCCCACCAATTTCACCAATCATAATGATTGCTTCTGTTTCTGGATCGTTCATTAATAATTCAACCGCTTCTTTAGTTGTAGTTCCAATAATTGGATCTCCACCGATACCGATAGCTGTTGTGATTCCGAAACCTTGACGAACCACCTGAT
>CAMLFV010000081.1 GCA_946479395.1 uncultured Flavobacterium sp.
GTTTAACAACTGCAGCCCAATATTCAACTGCACCTTTACCTTTACCCATACGTACCTCTAAAGGTTTTTTAGTAATAGGTTTATCTGGGAAGATTTTAATCCATAATTGTCCTTCACGTTTCATAAAACGAGTTGCAGCGATACGTGCAGCTTCGATTTGACGAGAAGTAATGAACGAGTAATCTAAAGATTTAATACCGAACATTCCGTTAGAAAGTTCGCTACCTCTTTGAGAAACCCCTTTCATTTTACCTTTCTGTACCTTACGGTACTTAGTTCTTTTAGGCTGTAACATTTTTCGTTAATTTTAAATTACTTTCGTTTGTTATTGCGTTGGTTTGGTCTTCCACTTGGTTTTCCAGATCCTGCCGGTTTAGACGATTTTTGTTGTTTGTCCATTCCTGCTAACGGAGAAAGATCTCTTTTACCATAAACCTCACCTTTCATGATCCATACTTTAATACCCATTCTACCGTAAGTAGTATGTGCTTCAGCTAAAGCGTAATCAATATCCGCACGGAAAGTAGATAAAGGAATACGTCCATCTTTAAAGTTTTCTGAACGTGCCATTTCAGCACCATTCAAACGACCTGAAATTTGCACTTTCATACCTTCAGCGTTCATTCTCATTGCCGCAGCGATAGCCATTTTAATAGCTCTACGGTAAGAAATACGGCTTTCGATTTGACGCGCGATGCTTGTTGCAGCCAAATAAGCATCTAATTCTGGTCTTTTAATTTCAAAGATGTTAATTTGTACCTCTTTGTTAGTAATTTTCTTAAGTTCTTCTTTTAACTTGTCTACCTCTTGACCACCTTTTCCGATAATGATACCCGGACGAGCAGTAGTGATAGTAACGGTTACAAGTTTTAAAGTTCTCTCGATAATGATTTTAGATACACTAGCTTTTGCTAAACGAGCATGGATGTACTTTCTGATTTTTGCATCTTCAGCAAGTTTGTCTCCATAGTCATTTCCACCGTACCAGTTAGAGTCCCATCCTCTGATGATCCCAAGGCGATTTCCGATTGGATTAGTCTTTTGTCCCATACTGTTTATTAATTGCTTTGTGTGTTATTGTTTGATCCTAACACGATTGTTACGTGGTTAGAACGTTTTCTGATTCTGTGTGCGCGACCTTGTGGTGCAGGACGTAATCTTTTTAACATTGCGCCACCGTCTACACGGATTTCTTTTACAAATAATTCTGCTTCTTCGATGCTTGCTTCAGCGTTTTTAGCTTGCCAGTTAGCAATTGCTGATAACAATAATTTTTCTAATCTTCCTGAAGCTTCTTTTGTATTAAATTTTAATATGTTAAGAGCATTCTCAACTTTCTGTCCTCTTACTAAATCTGCAACTAAACGCATTTTACGAGGTGAAGTTGGGCAATTGTTTAGCTTAGCAAAAGCAATACTTTTGTTTGCTTCTTTTATCTGCTCTGCTCTTTCTCTTTTACGAACTCCCATAGCTTCTTATTATTTTTTACCTTTATTTTTTGCACCTGCGTGTCCACGGAATGAACGTGTTGGTGAAAACTCTCCTAATTTATGTCCTACCATGTTTTCTGTTACGTAAACTGGTACAAATTGACGACCGTTGTGTACTGCGATTGTTTGTCCTACGAAATCTGGAGTAATCATTGATGCTCTAGACCAAGTTTTAACAACTGCTTTGTTACCGTTTTCTGCGTTCTCTAAAACTTTTTTCTCAAGTTTAAAGTGAACATAAGGTCCTTTTTTTAATGAACGTGCCATACTTACTTAATTATTTCTTTCTACGTTCTACAATATGTTTGTTACTTGCTTTTACTTTAGAACGAGTTCTATAACCCTTCGCTGGTAAACCTTTTCTAGAACGTGGGTGACCTCCTGAAGAGCGTCCTTCACCACCTCCCATTGGGTGATCAACTGGGTTCATAGCTACCGGTCTAGTACGTGGTCTTCTACCTAACCAACGAGATCTACCTGCTTTACCTGAAACGATTAACTGGTGATCTGAGTTAGATACTGCACCAATTGTTGCCATACATGTTAATAAGATCAAACGAATCTCACCTGAAGGCATTTTAATTGTTGCGTATTTACCATCACGAGCAACTAATTGTGCAAAAGTTCCTGCAGAACGTGCGATAACAGCACCTTGACCTGGACGTAACTCGATACAAGAAATAATTGTACCAAGAGGAATGTTTGCTAAAGGCATTGCATTACCAACTTCTGGAGCTGCTTCTGGTCCAGAAACTACTTTCTGACCTACTTGCAATCCTGCTGGTGCTACGATGTACGTTTTTGCTCCATCTGCATATGCTAATAATGAGATAAATGCTGAACGGTTTGGATCGTATTCGATTGTTTTAACTGTAGCTGGAACACCAACTTTAGTTCTTTTAAAATCAATAATACGATATTGTTGTTTATGACCACCACCAATATAACGCATGGTCATTTTTCCTTGACTATTTCTACCTCCAGAGTTTTTTTTCGGTGCTAATAATGAACGCTCCGGCTTATCAGTTGTAATAGCGTCAAAACTATTAACAACTCTAAAACGCTGACCTGGGGTAATAGGTTTTAATTTTCTAACTGACATTGTTATTAGATATTAGTGTAAAAATCGATTGAATCTCCTTCTTTCAATGTTACAATTGCTTTCTTGTATGAAGACGTTTTACCAGTAATCATTCCGCTTTTCGTAAACTTTGTAGTTCTATCAGCTCTGTAAATCATTGTGTTTACATCTAAAACAGAAACTCCATAAGCTTTTTCAACCGCTTTCTTAATTTCTACTTTGTTTGCTTTTTTAGCTACCACAAATCCAAAACGGTTAAATAATTCACCGTCTTTTGTGATTTTTTCGGTAATGATAGGTTTAATAATTATACTCATTTCCCTATTTATTTACTTAAATTTTCTACAATTCCTTCTAATGAACCTTCAGTTAATACTAACGATTTTGCATTCAAAATACCGTAAGTATTTAATTCCGAAGACGTTACAACAGAAGCTCTTTCTAAATTGCGTGACGACAAATATACGTTTTTATTTGATTCACCCAACACAAATAATGATTTTTTACCTTCTAACCCTAAAGCTTTCAATACGTTAATGAAATTTTTAGTACTTGGTGCTTCAAAAGTAAAATCTTCTACAACAAATAAATTAGCTTCTTGAGCTTTCATTGTAAAAGCAGATTTACGAGCCAAACGCTTTAAAGCTTTGTTCAATTTGAACGAGTAGCTTCTTGGGCGTGGTCCAAAAATAGTACCACCACCTTTAAAAACAGGTGATTTTGCAGAACCTGCACGTGCAGTACCTGTACCTTTTTGTTTTTTAATTTTACGTGTAGATCCTGCTACTTCAGCTCTTTCTTTAGCTTTGTGCGTACCTTGACGTTGATTTGCCAAATATTGTTTAACATCTAAATAGATAGCATGTTTGTTAGGCTCAATTGCGAAAACTGAATCAGCCAGTTGTACTGATCTGCCAGTTTCTTTTCCGTTGATATCTAAAACTTTTACTTCCATTACTTTTGAACGATTACGTAAGAGTTTTTATGACCTGGTACAGCACCTTTAACTACTAATAAGTTTTTGTCTGCAACCACTTTTAAAACTCTAAGGTTTTGAACTGTTACTTTTTCTCCTCCTGTTCTTCCAGCCATACGCATACCCTTGAATACTCTTGAAGGATAAGACGATGCACCAACAGAACCCGGAGCTCTTAAACGGTTGTGCTGACCATGCGTAGCCTGACCAACCCCACCAAATCCATGACGTTTTACAACCCCTTGGAATCCTTTACCTTTAGAAGTACCTTGTACATCAACAAAGTCTCCTTCAGCAAATAAATCTACAGTGATCACATCACCTAAACCATAAGCGCTTTCAAAATCTTGAATTTCAACGACTTTTTTCTTTACAGAAGTTCCTGCTTTTTTAAAGTGACCTGTAGCCGCTTTAGTTGCATTTTTTTCTCTAGCGTCATCGAAACCAAGTTGATAAGTTTCATACCCGTCAACCTCTTTGGTTCTGACTTGGGTAACGACACATGGACCTAATTCGATTACAGTACAAGGAATGTTTTTCCCGTTCTCATCGAAGATTGAAGTCATGCCGATTTTCTTTCCAATTAACCCAGACATAATTTTAAATTAATAATTATTAAATATAAAAATTTCAAGCATCGGCAAAATTAATACCAATGCTTGAAATATACAAGTATTTTGTAAAATATTTTATTATCAAACTTTTATCTCTACTTCTACCCCTGAAGGAAGCTCTAATTTCATTAAAGCGTCGATCGTTTTAGAAGATGAAGAATAGATGTCTAATAATCTTTTATACGAACTTAACTCGAATTGTTCTCTTGACTTTTTGTTAACGTGAGGAGAACGTAAAACAGTAAAGATTTTTTTATGAGTTGGTAATGGAATTGGTCCTGTTACCACTGCACCTGTACTTTTTACAGTTTTTACGATTTTTTCAGCTGACTTGTCAACCAAGGCATGATCGTAAGATTTTAATTTTATTCTGATTTTTTGACTCATTTTCTTAATTATTAAGCGTTACCTTTTGCTTTTTTAATTACTTCTTCTTGAATGTTAGAAGGTGTTTGCTCATAGTGAGAGAACTCCATTGTTGAAGTTGCACGACCTGAAGATAATGTACGTAATGTTGTTACATATCCGAACATTTCTGATAACGGCACAGAAGCTTTAACAACTTTAGCTCCGTTACGATCGTCCATAGAGTTGATTTGACCACGACGACGGTTTAAGTCACCTACAATATCACCCATGTTCTCTTCTGGTGTTAACACTTCTAACTTCATGATTGGCTCAAGGATGATAGCACCCGCAGCTTTTGCAGATTCTTTATATCCCATTTTAGCTGCTAATTCGAAAGATAATGCATCCGAATCCACCGCGTGGTAAGAACCATCGACTAAAGTAACTTTTAATGAATCCATTTCGAATCCTGCTAAAGGACCTTGTTTCATAGACTCACGGAAACCTTTTTCTACAGCAGGAATGTATTCTTTTGGTACGTTACCACCTTTAACTTCGTTAACGAACTGTAATCCTACGAATGGTTTACCGTCAACTTCGTCAGCTGGACCAATTTTGAATACGATATCACCAAATTTACCACGACCACCAGATTGCTTTTTGTAAGTTTCTCTGTGACTTGCTTCTCTTGTGAAAGCTTCTTTGTACTCTACCTGAGGCTCACCTTGGTTAACCTCTACTTTAAACTCACGACGCATACGGTCAACAATGATATCTAAGTGTAACTCACCCATACCAGAGATGATTGTTTGCCCAGAAGCTTGGTCTGTACGAACTGTAAATGTTGGATCTTCTTCTGCTAATTTAGCTAAAGCCATACCCATTTTATCTACGTCTGCTTTTGTTTTAGGTTCGATAGCGATACCAATTACCGGATCAGGGAAATCCATAGATTCTAACACAATTGGGTGTTTTTCATCACATAAAGTATCTCCTGTTTTAATATCCTTAAAACCAACAGCAGCACCGATATCTCCAGCTTCAATTCTTTCGATTGGGTTTTGCTTGTTAGCGTGCATTTGGTAAATACGAGAGATACGCTCTTTGTTTCCTGAACGCGTGTTCAATACATAAGAACCTGCATCTAATCCACCTGAATAAGCACGGAAGAAAGCCAAACGACCTACGAAAGGATCGGTAGCAATTTTAAATGCTAATGCAGCAAACGGATCGTTTACAGATGGTTTACGTGTAATTGGCTCTTCAGTATCTGGGTTAGTACCTTCGATCGCTTCTTTATCCATTGGAGATGGTAAGTAACGACAAACAGCATCTAACATAAACTGAACTCCTTTATTTTTGAAAGATGAACCACATGTCATTGGAATGATACTCATATCTAAAGTTGCAGCACGCAATGCTTTGTGTACTTCTTCTTCAGTGATAGAGTTTTCATCCTCCATATATTTCTCTAACAAGTTTTCGTCGTAAGCAGCAATTTCTTCGATTAATTGACCACGGTATTGTTTTACCTCGTCAACCATTTCAGCAGGAATTTCCACGATATCAAAAGTAGCACCTTGTGTATCCTCATGCCATACAATAGCACGGTTTTTCACTAAATCTACTACTCCTTTAAAATCTGCTTCGTCACCAATTGGCAATACAATAGGCACCGCGTTAGATTTCAACATATCTTTAACTTGCTGACAAACTTTTAAGAAGTTAGATCCTTGACGGTCCATCTTGTTAACAAATCCCATACGTGGAACTTTGTAGTTATCAGCTAAACGCCAGTTAGTTTCAGATTGTGGCTCAACTCCGTCAACTGCAGAGAATAAGAATACCAATCCGTCTAATACACGTAATGAACGGTTTACCTCTACGGTAAAGTCAACGTGTCCTGGGGTATCGATAATATTAAAGTGATAATCTTGTGAATCTGCAATTTTTTTACCTTGATCTGTTGGGAAAGCCCAAGTACAAGTTGTAGCTGCAGATGTAATAGTGATACCACGCTCTGCTTCTTGCTCCATCCAGTCCATTGTAGAAGCACCATCGTGTACTTCACCAATTTTGTGGTTTTTACCTGTATAAAAAAGGATACGCTCTGTTGTTGTTGTTTTACCAGCATCAATGTGAGCAGCGATTCCTATGTTTCTAGTAAATCTTAAATCTCTAGCCATTTGTGTTGTTCTTTATGAAAAATTAAAATCTAAAGTGAGAGAATGCTTTATTAGCATCTGCCATTTTGTGAACATCCATTCTTTTCTTAACAGCAGCACCTTCTTCTTTTGCAGCAGCCAAGATTTCAGCAGCTAATTTAGAAGCCATAGATTTGTCGTTTCTTTTTCTTGCATAAAGAATCATCCACTTCATCGCCATAGAAATTTTTCTATCTGGACGAATTGGCATTGGAATTTGGAATGAAGCACCACCTACACGGCGAGAACGTACTTCAACGTGAGGCATAACGTTAGTTAATGCATCTTTCCACACTTCCAAAGAGGTTTTTTCTTCATCTTGCTTTTTAGTTTCAACGATTTCTAATGCATCGTAAAATACTTTAAAAGCAGTAGATTTTTTACCATCCCACATTAAGTTGTTCACGAAACGTGTTACTAACTGATCGTTAAATTTTGGATCTGGTAAAAGAGGTCTTTTCTTTGCCTGTCTTTTTCTCATTTCTTTGTTACTTTTAAAAGTTTCTAGTTTAAGGTTCCAAGTTTAAAGCTCTGTATCGATAAAAAAATCAACACATAAATCTTTACGACTTATAACTTTTGACTATTCTACTTAAATTAAATTACTTTTTTGCGTCTTTAGGGCGTTTAGCACCATATTTAGATCTTCTTTGTGTACGACCGTTAACACCGGCTGTATCTAAAGCACCACGTACAATGTGGTATCTAACTCCTGGTAAATCTTTTACCCTTCCACCTCTAACTAATACTATCGAGTGCTCTTGTAAATTGTGTCCTTCTCCTGGGATGTAAGCGTTTACTTCATTACCGTTTGTCAAACGTACACGCGCTACTTTACGCATTGCAGAGTTTGGCTTTTTAGGCGTTGTAGTATAAACACGCGTACACACACCACGTCTTTGAGGACATGAATCCAAAGCAACCGATTTACTCTTCTTAGTTAATTGGGTTCTCCCTTTTCTTACTAATTGTTGAATTGTTGGCATAATGTTTATTAAAAATTTTCTACATTCAAATTTGTTTCCCGTGTATTTTCGGGGATGCAAATATATAAATTATTATAATCAAAACAAACGTATTTCGTTTATTTTCAAAATATTTCTACATTTATCAAAGTAACCCTTTCAAAGTTCGAACTCTGAAAGGGTTATAAATATTAAGATTGCAAATGTATAAATTATTGCTTTACCATTTTCTTATTCATTATTCGTCCATCTTTTGCCTTAATATTAATATGATAGATACCACTTGAAAAATTAGTGTAGATTTCTTGCATCGGATTAGGGTTTAAGACAGTTTGTATCATTCTACCTGTGCTATCAAAAATTTTAATTTCTTCAATAACCTGATCGTTATCCTCTACAAAAAAGTGGTCTTTAAACGGGTTTGGATAAACTTTAATAAATTGTTCCAATTCATTTTCTTTAATATTTGCCAAAGGAACAGTACTATAATAAGCTTTATTTCCTGCGTTGTTTGTTATGATTAACTCACTATAACTAGAAAAATCATTAATAATATAGGTAAAGGTATTATTGCGATAATTCTCAAAAAAATCATAGTATTTACCAAAATACTGAATTTCTTCATTAGTCATCCAACTACAAGGCATATTCATTGTAAGGATTATTTTTCCATTATCAATAGTAAAATCTGTAGAAGTTATATTTACCGCAGCATCAAATTGAGAACAATAAGTACTTGATAATTGAATGGTTTCAGGGATAGGAGTATGAAAAATTGAAAACCGCCAATTCCCGCCTGTTGTTCCATTTACAGAAATAGGAACAATATCAATTTGATTATTTTCTTCTATTTGGGTTAAATACCAATTGGTATTCAATATTGGTATTTGTGCTGTTAGTTGATTTACACATAAAACCGTAAGTAAGATTAATATCATTTTCATAACTTTATAAGTATTTATTTGTTTACTACAAACCTAGTTCTTTTTTTCTAAAAAAAACTTATTTAACTAATAATCAATAACAAAAACTATAAAAACGACTTATTACCTTAAAAAGGTAGTTTAATTATTTTTAATCTTTAGCGTATATTTACGGGAAATTTATCTGAATGATGTTTTCAAAAAAATTCTTTTACTTACTTTTTTTAATCCTTGCAACAAGCAGTCGTTTGTATGCTCAACAGATTTACCTAAAAGTAAATGGTAAAAACACCAGCGAAACATCTTTTTTAAAACAAAATATTAAAGACAGTATTTTTAATAACGGGCAAGAAGTTGAAACCAAATTGATTTTTTTACAAGATTTTCTAAGAACGAACGGATATCTGTACCACCAAATAACATCAGCAGAAAAAAAAGACAGTTTGTATCTTGTAAATTTTGATTTAGGCAAGAAAACCGATAGTTTAAAAATTAACTTCAACAAGCACCAAGCCCAATTAAAATCGATCTTGCAAATTAACGAACCTACCAAAACCATCGCCATACAAAACACCGAAAGCTTTCTTAAAAGCATTGTTGAAAAATTAGCCAAAAAAGGTTATTCTATAAGCACGGTTAAGTTAACAAATCATCAATTTTTAAACGACATTATTACTGCCGATTTAGACCTGCATTTAGATGAACAGCGCAGAATAGATCAGTTGGTTTTTACACCTTACAACAACTTCCCTACCGGAATTAAACAGCGATTGATTAAGAAATACGAAAAGCAACCGTTTACCGATGCCGTGACTAATGAATTGCAAAAAGAAATGAGTCAGTTTCCGTTTATAAAAACTACCAAACAGCCCGAAGTTCTTTTTACCGAAAGCAATACCGCTTTGTATTTATATGTGGAACGACAAAATATTAGTCAGTTTGACGGATTGATTGGTTTTACGAACGATGATAACGGCAAAGTACAGTTTAACGGGTATGCCGATTTACAGTTAATGAATATTTTAAACAAAGGCGAACAACTGAAATTGTATTGGAAGAACGACGGAAACCAGCAAACACAGTTTAATCTTTCGGGCGAAGTTCCTTATTTGTTCAATACGCCTTTCGGATTGAAAGCTTCGTTAGAATTGTTTAAGCAAGACAGCACTATGATGAACACCAAATTTAACGCGGCGGTTTTGTATTATTTAAATTTTAACCACAGAGTTGGTGTTGGATATCAATCAACATCGTCAGTTGCAGGAACAGAGAATTTTTATCAGGCTGCCGATTACAACAATCAGTTCATTACACTGAATTATTTATTGAACAAATATCAGGATCATCCCCTATTCCGACAAAAATATTATATAACAGGTTTGGCTGGTTTTGGATCTAAAACCGAAGAAAAAGATAACCGCAAAGGCTCTCAACAATTTATAAACCTAACCGCAAGTTATCTGTGGCAGATAAATAACCGCTGGTATTTTAACCAGCAATTAGAAGGATCGCTTTTGCGAAGTGCCATACCTTTATTATATAATGAATATTATCGTTTTGGTGGGATACATTCTATTCGCGGATTTAGAGAAAATTCTTTGCTTGCAAAAAGCCTGGTTGGCTTATATAACGAAGCTCGATATTTACTCGCCCCAAACATGTACATACATTCTATTACCGATATTGCATATTACGAAGGCGAAAACACTAATGATTTGTTATATTCTTTTGGTTTAGGGTTCGGGATACAGACCGGCGGCGGCTTATTCAATATTATTTATGCAAACGGCATACAGCCAGATACCGATTTTAAACTATCGAATGCTATTTTTCATTTAAGCTACAAAACGCAGTTTTAATTTTATTTGGTTTGATAAATCGGTCAATCAGAAAAAAATCAGTATATTTATAGAACACAAACATAATAAGCACTCACATATATTATAATTTTAAAAATTACAGTTATGAGGATTTTATGTTTTTTACTTTTATTATTCACGCTACAATCATGTGCTACTAAAAAGTACACAAAAGCGCACTTGCTTTCTGATGGAATAAAATCTGCAACCGAAGAAACGTACAACGTTAACAATAATCAGAAAAAGCTTTCGCAGAAAAAAGAAATCACATTTAAAAGCGGACGTATTAAACATTCTAAAACGTTTGATTCATCTGGTAATATTTTGCAAGAAACGAATAAGAAAATGTGGTTTACCGAAGAACTGTATCCCGACAAAGAAACACTGTATCGTAAAACCCGTTGGAAAACCAACCGTCGAGAACGTATCAGTACGTACTTAAAAAAGCAAGACAAAAAAAGTGAAAGCATCTATCATTATAATAAAGACGGATCAATCAATAAAATAGTCGATAATTTCTCAACCTTTCAAACGCAGCATTTTTATTATACCGATAACGAATTGTCTAAAATTGAAATAACATCAAAAGAAGGCAAAGTTGTTGACGAAATTTCCATTGACTGTAAAGAAAAAGACAACCAAGGAACATGTTTAAAACAAATGAGAACATCAACCAAAAAAGGGACTAAAGAAGAAGTTATTATTAAACCTGTTTACAATTGAATAAAAACTATTTATATAAATACAGAATTTAGATTTTTATAAATATAGTAATATCTTTGCGCTATGCAAAATGAACATCAAATATTTGGAATTCGTGCAGTTATCGAGGCGATAAACGCGGGAAAGGAAATAGATAAAGTATTTATACAAAAAGAAGCTCAGGGCGATTTAATGCAGGAACTTATGAAAACGTTGAAGAAAAACAACGTTAATTTTTCGTACGTTCCGGTTGAAAAGCTGAACAAATTAAGCAAATTCAACAACCATCAGGGTGCTGTTGCATCTATCGCGCCGATTAAATTTGTTACAATGGAAGAATTGGTGGAAGGTGTGTTAGAGAAAAAAGAAAATCCGTTGTTTTTAATTTTGGATCAACTTTCTGATGCTCGAAATTTTGGTGCGATTATTCGTACGGCAGAATGTACGGGTGTTGACGGAATTATTATTCAGAAACAAGGTTCGGCTCCGGTAAACGGCGATACGGTAAAAACATCGGCAGGTGCGGTTTTTAATATTCCGATCTGTAAGGTAGATCATATCAAAGATGCTGTTTTCTATTTACAAGGTTCGGGAATTGCTACCGTTGCTGCAACCGAAAAAACCGAAAATAACATTTACGATATCGATTTTAACAAAGGAATTGCCATTATTATGGGATCTGAAGATAAAGGGGTTAATCCATCGGTTTTAAAAATTGTCGATGAAAAAGCTAAACTACCAATGTTTGGAACTATTTCTTCGTTAAACGTATCGGTTGCTTGCGGTGCTTTTTTATATGAAGCAG
>CAMLFV010000082.1 GCA_946479395.1 uncultured Flavobacterium sp.
ATTTGTTCTATTTTAAAACATCGTCCTGGAAAATCAATCAATTCGTTTGATGTGTATAAATGTGAATGTTTGTGCAATTTACTTACATTGAATTTTACAGCAATACTGTTGTAAGCCCCCAATTTAAGATAACTGCTGAATGGTTCATACAGATAATTTAACGGAAGTGATAACTGTGAGTCAGCAGTATCATTTAAAGGAAATGTATCTTGATGAATGGTTCCATCATTTGAAATATTGACTGCAATAAGTTCTGCTTGATCTGTGAAATCTTTATGCAGAACAATTAAAAGTTCTTTCACTTCGTTATGCAAACCAATCGCGTAAATTGTTTTAACGTTGTCTAATTCGTTTAAAATAGACGAAATATCAAGTAATGGAGCGACTTTAATTAATATGTTATCTGATTTTTCAAACAAAAATTCTTGTAATTCAACTACGTTTGGCGTACAATCTTTTAGTAGAAAAACTTTCGTTTTTTTATCATCTCTTCGAGCAGGATCAATGTAAATCCAATCAAATTTTTCAGTTGAATTTTGCAAGTCAGAAATACTATCGCCGGAAACAGTTTCGATGTTTTCAACGTTTAAGACCTTGAAATTATGTTGAACTATCTTAGATAAATCTTCTTGAAATTCGCAATGAACCACCGTTTTAAACCGCTTTGCAAAATAAAAATCATCTACACCAAAACCACCCGTTAAGTCGATTAGTTTTTCTCCTGAAATTAATTCGGCTTTAAATTTTGCTAAGGTTTCCGATGAAGTTTGTTCAATTGATAAGGTGCTTGGAAAAATAATATTATCGTTACCAAACCAAGTGGGTAATTTTTTTTCGGCTTTCTGTTTTGCTTGTATCTGATTTAAAATCCAAGACCATTCATAATCAACAAACGGATTTTTCTTTAAAGCTAATTTATTAATGTTTTGCTTTAAGTTTTCTTTTATAAATCGTTTTAAATCAGATGTTAATATCATAAAATTTAAACTAATTATTAGCTAAAACTAACGTATGACAACCGACAATTGCAGCAGTCTCGGTACGCAAACGTGTATTCCCTAAAGCAACGGGCAAATAACCTTTCGCCAATGCTTTGTTAATTTCGTTTGTAGAAAAATCGCCTTCAGGACCAATCAACAACGTATAATTCTGTTGTGTTTTAATTCGGTCTTTTAATTCCACTTTATCGGTTTCTTCACAGTGTGCAATAAATTTTTGTCCGTTGATTTCTTTCGATAAAAAATCAGTCAGCTTAACAGGTTCGTTTAAAACGGGCAGATACATTTGGTTTGATTGCTTCATAGCACTGATTAAAATCTTATCAAAACGTTCAGTCTTAATGATTTTTCGTTCAGAATGATCACAGATAATCGGTGTAATTTCATCAACACCAATTTCGGCAGCTTTCTCTAAAAACCATTCGTAACGATCGTTCATTTTAGTAGGAGCAACTACCATGTGAATCCTAAAGTTTCTAGCTTCGGTAAATTGTGATTCATTTATCTTTACAACACATTTTTTTTCTGATGCCAAAATAACTTCACAAATAAATAAAAAACCTTTTCCGTTGGTAATGTGTAAAATAGAACCTTCTAATTTACGTAGAACTTTAACTATGTGTTTACTTTCTTCTTTATCAAAAGTAAACTCAATTGTATTATTGTCTATATCCGGAGCGTAAAATAACTGCATAATTAAAACTCTAATCTTGCTTTAGAAACCACTTCATCATCACTAAAAATTCCTAAATTAAGTTTATGATATCCAACAATACCAATCATCGCGGCATTATCCGTTGTATATTCAAATTTTGGTATAAAGGTTTTCCAGGCGTATTTGGTTTCGGTTTCTTTCAATGCTTTACGAATACCTGAATTTGCCGAAACACCGCCGCCAATTGCAATCTGGGTAATTCCGGTTTGTTCAACAGCAAGCTTAATTTTATCCATTAATATTTTAATGATGATGTTTTGAACAGAAGCACAAATATCATCAATATTCTCCTTAATAAAATCCGGATTTTTTTGAACTTCTTTCTGAATAAAATACAAAATCTGCGTTTTTAGCCCTGAAAAACTAAAATTTAATCCATCAACTTTTGGTTTCGTGAACGTATAAGCTTTCGGATTTCCGTTTTGGGCGTGTTTGTCTATCAAAGGTCCGCCAGGATAAGGAAAACCTAATATTTTTGCGGTTTTATCATAAGCTTCGCCAACAGCATCATCGGTCGTTTCGCCTAAAATTTCCATATCAACAAACGAATTCACTTTCACAATCTGTGTATGTCCACCACTAATTGTCATCGCCAAAAACGGAAAAGTCGGCTTGTCAAATCCTTCTTCATCAATAAAATGAGCCAGAATATGCGCGTGCATGTGGTTTACGGCAATCAACGGAATATCTAACGCCATGCTTAACGATTTCGCAAAAGATCCGCCAACCAATAAAGATCCCATTAAACCCGGACCTTGCGTAAATGCAATAGCACTTAAATCGGTTTTTTGAATACCGGCTTTTCGCAAGGCAACTTCTACAACGGGCACAATATTTTGCTGATGTGCGCGGGAAGCCAATTCGGGAATTACACCGCCATACAACTCGTGAATTTCCTGCTTTGCCACCACATTGCTCAACACTTTATCGTTGCATAATACGGCTGCACCGGTATCGTCGCACGAACTTTCAATCGCCAAAATGTACTTTAATTGTTCCATTGTAAAAAATCGGTATAATTTATGTGTATAAAGTATATTAAATACCGTATTAACTTACATAAATTAGTATTTTTGTTTCTTTAAATTAAAAAGCAAATTTAAAACAAATAAGGCTATCAAAAAACTTTTTAAAATACTGTTTGGGTTGCTGTTGGGATTGGCGCTGGTTTTTATACTGGCAGCCGTAATCATTACCACACCTATAGTTCAGACAGAATTGGCGCATTATGCTACTACAAAAATTAATGAACAATTCAATATCCGAACGTCGATTGGGCAGGTTGCCGTACAGTTGGATGGAACGGTTCTAATGAAAAAAGTGCATGTTTTAGACGACCGAAACAACGATTTAGCCTATATTGACCGATTATATACCGACATTACCGATTTTAAACAGCTGACTGAAGGAAAATTGTTGTTTGGTAGTACCGAAATTCAGGATGTCAATTTTTTTATCCATAAATACAAAGGCGATACCTTAACCAATTTAGACAAGTTTATTGCTGTTTTTGATGACGGAAAACCCGGAAGTGGTAAGTTTTTAATGAAGATTGATCATTTGGATCTTACCAACGGAAGGTTTAAAATTACCGATGATAACACCGGAAATACACCGATTGATTTTAAAGAAATGAACGGTTCATTGAACAAATTAATCGTTCGCGGACCGAATATTAATGCCGATATCACTAAATTATCGCTAAAAGACAAACGCGGCATTTACGTTAAAGATTTGGTTACCAGTTTTTCTATGACCAAAACTTCGATGGATTTAAAACCTTTTACCGTTGAAACCGAAGAATCGTATATCAAAGGAAATATTGCCATGCGTTATGCCGAAGGCGATTTAAAATATTTTACCGAAAAGGTTAATTTGGCGGTAGATCTTAATAAATCCAAGGTTGCAACAAACGATTTAAAATATTTTTATAAGGAATTTGGTGCCGATAATGTTTTGTATCTAACCACAAAAGCAATTGGTACGTTAAACAATTTTAAGCTTGAAAACACGCAGCTTTCCGATAAATTCGGATCTGAAATCATTGGGAACTTCGCTTTAAAAAATCTGTTTGTAAAGAAAAATCCGTTTCGTGTTGAAGCTAATCTAAATCGATTGAACATTACTCGTTCTAATGCAGTGGCGCTGCTGCCGAATGTTTTAGGAAAATCATTGCCGGTTCAATTGGAAAAATTAGGACTTTTAAATCTGCAAGGTTTTGTTGCTTACGAAAATTTTTATGTTGATGCCAATGTAGAAGCCACTACAAACCTTGGTTTTGCTAAAGCCGATGTAGAATTATGGAACGTAAATCAAAAACAAAATGCCACGTATAAAGGTGATGTTTCGCTTGATAATTTTGATATTGGCGGATTAATCGAAAACGAAAAAGTAGGTACGGCAACCTTAACTGCTTCGGTTGATGGTAAAAGCTTCGATCCGGAATCGTTCAATACCATTATAAAAAGTCTGGTGCAGCAGTTTACGTTTAACAATTATTCGTACAAAGATATTACGATCGACGGAAACCTAAAACTGCCTGCATATACCGGGACTTTGGTAAGTAAAGATCCAAATGCACTGCTTGATTTCAACGGAACTTTGGATCTTTCAACAGACAAAACCGCGGTTGATTTTAAAGCAGATATCGAACATTTGAATATGAATGCTTTGCACATTGTAAAAGATTCGTTGGGCGTTTTTAAAGGTCATTTTGAATTGATGGGAACCGGCGAAAACCTGGATACTTTTGAAGGAACCGTTCTGGCGCAAAATGCCACTTATACCAATTCTAAAGAAATGTATGTATTTGATAGTCTTTCTGTTAAATCAGAATTTCAGGAAAATAACATCCGCAGAATCGATATAAAATCCAACGATATTGTAAACGGCTACATTCGCGGGAATTTTAAATACAATCAGCTTAAAGATATTGTAGAAAACTCTTTGGGACGATTGTATAAAAACTATTCTCCCAACAAAATTGCCACCAATCAGTTTATCGAATACAATTTAGATATTCAAAATAAGATTGTCGATTTGTTTGTTCCCAAGCTTGAAATTGCCGACGAAACTTCTATTTCGGGAAAAATTACGGCAGATAACGGCGAATTTGTTTTAATAATGAATACACCCTTTGTGAAGTATGGTGGCAATAAACTGACCAATATTCAGATTGATGTAAATAGTTTGCGCGAAAATCAAAACGCGTTTATCGCCATTGATACCATAGATTTAAAGGCTTACAAAGCCTACGATTTTGTATTGAACAACGCCAAGAAAAATGATACGTTGTATGTTGATACGCAGTTTAAAGGCGGAACCGAAGCAGCCGATAAATACTACTTGAATTTTTATCATACCATAAACGAAGAAAATAAATCGGTTGTTGGAATTGAAAAATCCGAAATTCAGTTTAAAGAATCGCTTTGGTATTTAAATGAGTTCAATAACGATAAAAACCGCATCATTTTTAATAAGGAAATCAACGATTTTGTTATTGAAGACATTCAGCTTTCGCACAACGAACAAATGGTTTTGCTGAACGGAAGCATGCACGGAAATAATTATAAAGATCTTAATTTGGAATTCGAAAATGTGGAATTAGATAAAATTACACCCGATTTAACCAATTTAACCTTTGCCGGATTAATCAACGGAAATGTGTCGTTTGTGCAGGAAAACAACATTTTTAAACCGAAATCGAAGTTAAATGTTGAAAATTTAGAGATTAACGATGTACTGCTCGGCTTGTTTAATTTCGAAGTGGAAGGCGATGAATCGTTGCAGAATTTCAATGTTCGATCTAATATTGTGAACGATTTTACCGAGAATTTCTACATGAACGGATTAATCTCTGTCAGCAAAGGTCAAAGTAAACTGAATTTAGATGCCGGTTTTAACAAGTTCAACCTTAAAGCCATTGCGCCGTTTTTATCATCGATTATGTCCGATGTCCGTGGCGATGCTTCGGGTCGTGCAACCATTCAGGGAACGCATAAAGATCCCGATATCGAAGGAAAATTATATCTAACTAATGCCGGAATGCGTCCTGTTTTTACGGGAGTTGATTATCTGTTCGATGAAAACGCTCCGCTTGATGTTACCGAAAGTCAGTTCATCCTTCGAAATGTAAACATTACCGATTCTAAACACAAAACAAAAGGTTTGTTAAACGGAACCATTTCGCACAACAAACTAAAAAACTGGAACATTGATGCAAAATTGTCTTCGGATAATTTATTGGCGTTAGACAGCGATTATAAAGAAGGAACACCTTATTACGGCACGGCTTTTATCGATGGATCTGCGACCATAAAAGGACCTGTAGAAAGTTTGGTTGTAACTATTGAAGCAGAATCTAAAAAAGGGACAAATATTAAAATTCCGTTAGATGATGCCGGTGGATTGGGCGACAATAATTTTGTTCACTTTTTATCGCCACAAGAAAAAGCCAACCGTTTAAAAGGTATCGAAACACCTATGAACAATACGCGTTTTGGTGGTGTTCAATTAAATTTTGAGTTTTACATAACGCCCGATGCCGAAATTGAAATTTTGTTAGATCGCGCTTCTGGTCACGGAATGAAAGGTAGTGGCGCCGGTTTTATTACGATGGAAATCAACACACTTGGACGCTTCAACATGTGGGGAGATTTTATGGTTTACACGGGCGAATACAACTTTAAATACGGCGGAATTATTGATAAAAAGCTCGATGTTGTTAAGTACGGGACCATTCGTTGGGACGGCGAACCGTTAAATGCCATATTAGATCTGAAGGCAGTTTATAAAACCCAGTCGAATCCCGGGTTAATTGTTGAAAGTTCTGAAATTAACCGTAAAGTTGATACCGAAGTTTCTATTGCGTTGCAGGGTAATTTAAGCAATCCCGAAATTGATTTCTTGATAGATTTTCCTAACGTAACATCAACTATTAAATCAGAGATTGAATATAAATTAGCCGATAAAGATACGCGTGAAACGCAGGCTATGGCATTGTTGGCAACCGGCGGATTTATTACGACAACAACAGGCGGAAATGCGGTTTATGGTAGTTTGTTTGAACGTGCCAGCAGTTTGTTCGATGATTTATTTTCAGATTCCGAAGGAAAGTTCCGCGTTGGATTGAATTACTCGCAAAGTGAACGAAATCCGTTCAGAGATGATACCGATGCAGCCCGTGTGGGCGTAACGTTGTCAACACAGATCAGCGACCGAATTTTGGTTAACAGTAAATTAGGTGTGCCGGTTGGCGGACGCGAAGAAAACGTGATTGTGGGCGATGTGGAAGTTCAGTTACTTTTAAATGAAGACGGAAGCTTACGTGCACGAGTTTTCAACCGTGAAAACGATATCAACTATATTGGTGAAGGCATCAATTACACCCAAGGAATTGGTTTAACTTACGAAGTTGATTTTAATACCTTTAAAGAACTGATAAAAAAAGTATTGGTTCGTGCAGACAAACGTGCTAAACAAAAAGAAGCAGAGAAAAGCAAACCGAACAATAGTAATTCTTCAGACGATGATTACGGATTAGATTACATCAAGTTTCAAGAAAAACGTCGAGAAGATACTCAAGAAGAACAAAAAACAAAGCCAGAACCTAAATAGATTCTGGCTTTTTCATTTTATTTTGTATCTTTAGAATATTAAGAATAGTTATGAAATGATACAAAAAATAATTTAACAAAAAACATAGAAACATAGTGTTTATAACTTAATTTACAAAAGCAGTTGTAGGTACACATACTTTTTAAGCGTCGCTTAAAAACCTATGTATTTTTATGTAGCCTCTACAGTCTATATTTTCTATGAAGCTATGTGGTGAAAAATTAAATCACTTCGATATTAAAAACAGTTATGGAATCAAACAAAATAAAAAAAATCGCCGTTTTAACATCTGGTGGCGATGCCCCGGGAATGAATGCAGCCATTAGGGCGGTTGTACGTGCCTGTACTTATTACGAAATTGCTTGTTACGGTGTTTTCCGTGGTTTTGAAGGATTGATCGATGGCGATGTAAAAGAAATGGGACCTCGCGATGTTAAATACATTATATCAAAAGGTGGAACCATTTTAAAATCGGCACGATCAGGTGAATTTATGACATCCGAAGGTCGCAAAAAAGCGTATAAAACTATAGAAAAACATCAAATTGATGCACTGATAATCATTGGTGGCGACGGTAGTTTTACCGGCGGAATGATCTTCTCTAAAGAATTCAATATTCCTGTGATCGGTATTCCGGGCACTATTGACAACGATATTTACGGAACATCGCACACTATTGGGTACGATACGGCTTTAAATACGGTGATCGATGCAGTTGATAAAATCCGGGATACGGCTACATCACACAAACGTATTTTCTTTGTAGAAGTGATGGGGCGCGATGCAGGATTTATCGCTTTAAATTCAGGAATTGGAGCAGGAGCAGAAGAAATTTTGATTCCCGAAGAAAACATCGGTTTGCCTAAATTATTAGAGAAACTGAAGAGGAGTAAGGCTTCAGGAAAATCGAGCTGTATTGTCATTGTTGCTGAGGGCGAAAAATCGGGTAAAAATGTATATGAATTAAGCGATTATGTTGAAGAACATTTACCAGAATACGATGTACGTGTGTCGGTTATCGGACATATTCAGCGTGGTGGTTCGCCAAGTTGTTTTGATCGGGTTTTGGCAAGCAGATCAGGCGTTGCAGCGGTTGAGGCTTTGCTAAAAGGAAAAGAAAACGTAATGATTGGACTTCAAAACGATTTAATGGCTTATACTCCGCTGGAAAAAGCAGTTAAAGGCGAAGCAAAAATCGACGATGAATTAATAAGAATATCAGATATATTATCTATTTAAGTTATGGAAAAAGTAAAAATTGGAATAAACGGTTTTGGAAGAATAGGAAGATTGGTTTTACGCGAATCATTTGAACGTAACGATGTGGAAATTGTAGCAATAAACGATTTAATGGAAATTGATCTGTTGGCTTATCTTTTAAAATACGATTCGGTTCACGGAACATTTAAAAAAGAAATTTCTGTTGATGGATCGAACTTGATCATCGATGGAAAAAAAATACGAGTTACCGCAGAAAAAGATCCTTCATTATTAAAATGGGACGAAGTAGGTGTAGAAGTAGTAGCAGATTGTTCGGGCGTTTTTAAAACAATGGCCAAAGCAGGTTTGCATTTACAGGCAGGAGCAAAAAAAGTGGTTATTTCATCACCATCAGACGATATTCCAATGTTTGTAATGGGCGTTAACGAAGAAAAAATTACAGCAAACGATACGGTTTTATCAAATGCATCATGCACTACCAACTGTTTGGCACCTATTGCTAAAATATTAAACGATGAATTCGGAATTGTAGAGGGATTAATGACCACCGTTCACGCGGCAACAGCATCGCAATTAGTGGTTGATGGTGCTTCTAAGAAAGATTTTCGTGGCGGTCGTTCCGCATTAAACAACATTATTCCGGCAAGTACAGGGGCAGCAAAAGCAGTTACCAAAGTAATTCCAGAATTAGAAGGTAAATTGACCGGAATGGCATTTCGTATTCCAACACCAAACGTTTCGGTGGTAGATTTAACTGTAAAATTGGCAAAACCTACAACGTATGAAAACTTGATGAGCGTTTTAAAAAAAGCATCAGACACCAATTATAAAGGCATTTTAGGCTTTACAAACGAACCGGTTGTTTCGCAAGATTTTTTGTCGGATACACGAACTTCAATCATCGATGCCGATGCCGGAATTGCCTTAAACGATACCTTTTTTAAAATTGTATCGTGGTACGATAACGAGTATGGTTATTCTGCCAAACTTTTAGACTTAATTGTTTATGTAAATAATTTGAAATAATAATTTCTCTAATAATGTCAAAGTTTAAAACTTTGACATTTTTTTTATGCTCAACAAATTAACGATTCAACAGATCAACGATTCGTCATCCAGCATCCAACACCTAACATCATTTTCTCTTCTAAGTTTAGGTATTATACAATAAAATAACGTATTTTGTGTCAGAATATAATTAGGACATTTTTTATGAAATTTGTAGTTGACAGCGGTTCTACCAAAGCAGATTGGTTATTATTTAACAATAAGCAATATTTAGGCGTTTACAATACTTTGGGATTGAATCCAGAGGTTTTGAATACCGATGTGTTGGTAGAAAGAATCTTGCAGAACGAGGAACTTGCCAATTTTCGAACGGCTATTAAAGAAATTTACTTTTACGGATCGGGCTGCAGTACCGTTCATTCAAAAAAAGTAATGCGAGATGCTTTGGAAAAAGTATTTGAAAATGCCGATTTTTTCGAGATTCTGGAAGATACCTATGCGGCTGTGTATGCAACCTGTCACGATTTACAACCTGGAATTGTGTGTATTAACGGCACCGGATCAAACTGTAGTTTTTTTAATGGTAACGAAGTAGAGCAAGCGGTGAATTCGTTGGGATATTTAGCAATGGACGATTGCTCGGGTGTAGATTTTGGAAGACGTTTAATTCGTGCACATTATTTTAATACCATGCCAGGTGATCTAAAATCAAAGTTTGAAGCAAGCTACAATTTAAATGCCGATTTCATTAAAAAGAATTTCTATAAAGAACCAAACCCCAATGCATATCTGGCATCGTTTCTTCCTTTTTTAATTGCCAACAAAGACCATGTTTTTTTACAAGAGATGATTGCCGATAGCTTTCAGTTTTTTGTAGATCATTACATTAAACAATATCCAAATCATGCTAATGTTCCTATTCATTTTATAGGATCAACAGCATTTTTGTTACAAGACGAGTTTAAAGCGATCCTTAAAAAAAATAATTTGATAGCAGGTGTGTTTTACCAAAAACCGTTAGAAGGTTTAATAGAACTGCATCAGAAATAACGTAACCCACTTTTTTCAATATATAGACCGTCACTTCGAGTGAAATTTAAGTAACAAAGCGCAGGAATTTTGTATCGAGAAGTTTTTTTTGAAATCTGAATCTTTCAACCGACACTTCGAGTGAAATTCCATTAACAAAATGCAGGAAATTTTGTATCGAGAAGTTGCAAATTTAAAACCTATCAACCTCAGCAAAACATTAACAGCCACTACAATTCAAGAAAATTTTGTATGTTTATACAAACGGTTACAGATGAAAAATTACTTGCAAACACCCATTTATAAAAAGTCCGAAGAAATTTTTGAAACCCTAAAAGCCATTACCGGTTTATTTCCTGAAGATGATTCTATTTTAACAGACTTAAAAGGTCAGTTGCTGGGCGATGCCATGCTTATTCAAGCGAAGTTAGCCGGTGCATTTGCGGTAAAACTCTACGATATAAAAATGGAAAATGCGACATTAATCCGTAAGGCAGCACGCGATTTAATGGTTTCGTATCACACCCTGAAAATGTTAGGTTTTGAAGAGGTTGAATATTACAAAATCATCCGTACGCAGATCGAAGAGTTCCGACTGTTGTTTGTAGAGTGGGTTGCTGCGTTCAACAACAAACACTTTATTACCGATACGTGGGGTTTGTTCAACCCCCCCGGCGTTGCACATGATTATAAACAGCAAGACGAGGAGCTTGATTTTTTGGATGATGAGGAGGATTCTGACATCCAATAGTTATTTAAAATACGGTATTACCTTTCGGTCTAAAATTTCAAGCAATTCCTTTTGGTAGTATTTATAAATATCAGGAATATTTTATAATCGCAAAAATGGAATGTACACAAATATAAATTGAAATGTACATTTTTGTAAATTTAATCAATATTTAAAACCTCTTTAAACTATCGTACTGATTGGGGAAGTATCGAACACAATTAAATAAAAAGGTAAATTATTTATGTATAGTTTTTCTTTCCAATCTATTTAAATGCCCTTCTTTACGCTTTAAACCGAAATAGT
>CAMLFV010000083.1 GCA_946479395.1 uncultured Flavobacterium sp.
ACTAATGTTTTGGTGGTGCCAGAAGTAGCATCGTACGAACAACAAGGAAAAATCAATGTGTACAAAGTGGTTAAAGATACAGTTGTTTCAACAGTTGTAGATGTTACAGCGCGTGTAGACAACATGATTATTGTAAAACAAGGAATTAAAGAAGGCGATATTATAGTGGTTAGCGGTGTTGGATCTTTAAGAAACAAAACGGCTATTAAGCCTAAACAAGTAAATTTCGATACCATTGTTAACGCTGTAAAACCTGTTTTTTAATTTAAATTATTATGCTAAAAACGTTTATTGAAAGACCTGTATTATCTACAGTTATTTCTATTTTAATAGTAATTCTGGGTGTTTTGGGGTTAACGGTATTGCCCGTGACTCAATACCCGGATATTGCACCTCCAACCGTACAGGTAGCGGCTTCTTATCCCGGAGCAAATGCACAAACGGTGTTAGAAAGTGTTATTGTACCAATTGAAGAGCAGATCAATGGTGTTGAAGGTATGGATTATATCACATCAACAGCCAGTAACGATGGTTCTGCATCAATTCAGGTAGTTTTTAAACAAGGGATCGATCCCGATATTGCTGCTGTAAACGTTCAAAACCGCGTATCGCGTGCTACGCCATTGTTACCAACAGAGGTTACACGTTCTGGGGTTACAACGCAAAAACAGCAAACATCGTCGTTAATGTTTTTATCGTTCTATTCAGAAAATAAAAATTACGATGCTACGTATATTCAAAACTACATGAACATTAACGTTATTCCCGAAATTAAAAGGGTTAATGGAGTAGGAGATGCGTCGGTTTTCGGGGCACGAAACTATTCAATGCGTATATGGTTGAATCCTACAAAAATGGCGGCGCACGGTTTGGTTCCTGCCGATGTCAGTTCAGCAATTAACGAACAATCGTTAGAAGCAGCCGCTGGTCAGTTAGGTGAAAATTCAGGTGAATCGTTCCAATATATTATCAAATACAGCGGAAAGTATAAAACCGAAGAACAATATGGCGATATCGTTATAAAATCGTTAGATAACGGGCAAGTGCTGCGTTTACAGGATGTTGCCGAGATTGAATTAGGTTCACAAACTTATGGTGGATATTCCGAATTAAACGGAAATCCTGCGGTAGCAATGGCAATTTATCAAACGCCGGGATCAAACGCGCAAGATATCATCAACAACATTAAAAAAGAATTGAGTGTTATTGAAAAGAACTTGCCCGAAGGAATTAAGTACAGAATTAACTTAGATTCGAACGAGTTCTTAGACGCATCGATAGATAAAGTTGTTACCACTTTAATTGAAGCTTTTATTTTGGTATTCATTGTGGTTTATATCTTTTTGCAAGATTTTAGATCAACCTTAGTACCGTTAATTGCGGTGCCTGTATCGATCATTGGAACATTTTTCTTCTTGAATTTGTTCGGTTACTCGTTAAACCTTTTAACCCTTTTCGCTCTTGTACTCGCCATTGGTATTGTGGTAGATGATGCCATTGTGGTTGTAGAAGCCGTACACGCAAAAATGAAAGAAACCGGACAAGATGCCACCACGGCAACAAATAATGCCATGAGCGAAATATCGGGTGCTATTGTTTCCATAACGTTGGTAATGTGTGCCGTTTTTATTCCTGTAACATTTATTAGCGGACCAACGGGAGTTTTCTATAAACAGTTTGGTGTAACGCTGATCGTTGCAATTGCCATATCGGCAGTAAACGCATTAACTTTAAGTCCGGCGCTATGTGCTTTGTTCTTAAAACAACATGATGATGCACATGGTAAAAAACGCAATTTTGTTCAACGATTTTTCGATGCGTTTAATAACTCGTTCAACGCCATGACTAATAAATATGGTAAATCGTTTGGCTTTTTGTTTAAACACAAATGGGTAACGTTTATTATATTAATTGCTTGTTTGGGCGGAACTTATTTAGCAAATAAAACAATGCCGGCAGGTTTTGTACCTAATGAAGACCGTGGATTTATCATGGGTAACGTAGAATTACCTGCAGGGGCATCGGTTGACCGTGTATATAAATTAGAAAAAGAATTTTCTAAACAGGCAGAAAAAATTCCTGGGGTAGAATCGGTAACCGTTATTTCGGGTCGAAGCATTATTTCAGGTTCAGGATCTAACTACGGTTTTATGTTGATAAAAATGCAACCGTTTAAAGATCGTAAAACAGAAGAAAAATCTACCGATGCAGCTATTGGGCAACTTTTTGGTTTAGCCGGTAAAAATTTCCCCGAAGCTAAAATGATTTTCTTTCAACCGCCAAGTATTCCAGGTTTTGGTATGTCGGGTGGATTTGAATTGAAATTGTTAGATAAATCGGGTGGTGATCTAAAAGAATTCGACAAAAAAACGCAAGAATACATTGCCGCATTAATGCAGCGTCCGGAAATTATGTATGCGCAAACACCGTTTAACACCAATTATGCGCAGTACGAAATTAAGTTAGATATTGTTCGTGCAAAACAATCGGGAGTATCGGTAAGTAGCATATTTTCTGCATTGCAAGGATACATTGGTGGTAATTACGTAAGCGATTTTACACGTTTTGGTAAGCAATACCGCGTAATGTTACAGTCTTTACCGGGCGATCGTAAAAATATTTCAAGCTTAAACGGAATGTTCGTTCGCACAACATCTGGCGCAATGGCACCGTTAAGTCAGTTTGTAACATTAGAAAAAGTGTACGGGCCACAATCTGTTAACCGTTTTAACTTATTTACATCGGCAAACGTTTCAGGAGCCCCAAAACCGGGCTATTCTTCAGGTGATGCTATTAAAGCGGTACAAGAAGTTGCTCAACAAAAATTATCTACAAATTATGGTGTTGATTTTACCGGTTTAACGCGTGAAGAAATCAACGCAGGTTCGCAAACCATTTTAATTTTTGCCTTATGTATCGTGTTTGTTTATTTCATTTTAGCAGCACAGTATGAAAGTTATATGTTGCCATTCGCGGTAATTTTATCGTTGCCAACAGGTATCATGGGGGCGTTCTTGTCGCAAAAAGTTGCAGGATTAGAAAACAACATCTATTTCCAGATTGCATTGGTAATGCTCGTTGGACTGCTCGCCAAGAATGCCATTTTAATTGTGGAATTTGCGTTGCAGCGAAGAAAACACGGCGAAACCATTGTACAGGCAGCAATTGACGGAGCAAAAGCACGTTTACGCCCGATTTTAATGACATCGTTTGCCTTTATTTTAGGTTTGATGCCATTGGTTTTCGCAGGTGGAGTTGGATACATTGGTAACCGATCAATTGGTACGGGTGCAGCGTTTGGTTTGTTAATTGGAACCATTTTAGGAGTGTTTGTAATTCCTGTATTGTTTGTAATTTTCCAAACATTGCAAGAAAAAATCAAACCGGTAATATTCGATCAAAAAGCAATAGAAGAGTAAATATGAATACTATATATAAAACAGCCTTTGTGGCAATTACAGCTGTTTCGTTACAATCATGTATTGCTACAAAAGATTATCAAAAACCGAATGCTTGGGAAAACGCATCGTTCAATACAAACGAGGTTGTTAAAGACAGTGCCGTACAAAGTGTATTGCCATGGCAACAGGTTTTTACCGATACCGCTTTGCAACAACACATTCAAACTGCGTTAGATAATAACTTGGATATTCGTGTGGCACTAGAGAATATCAATCAGGCGCAATCGTATCTATCGCAAGGAAGAATGGGTTATTTACCAACATTTACAATCGGTACAAATTATACACATTCGGTAAACTCGATCAATACACAGTTTGGTAGAATTTTAGGACAACGCCAACGATTAGATCAGTTTGATATCACCGGAAGTTTAGGTTGGGAAGCCGATATCTGGGGGAAAATCACCAGTAAAAAATTAGCTGCCGAAGCTACTTATTTGCAAACCGTTGCTGCACATCAGGTAGTAAAAACGCAGTTGATATCGCAAGTAGCATCAACCTATTACAATTTATTGGCGTTAGATGCCCAAAAACAAGTGGCATTAAAAACAATTGAAAACCGCAGTAAAAGTTTAGAAACCAATAAAGCGTTGAAAGATGCCGGCAAAGTTACTGAAGTTGCCGTAAAGCAAACCGAAGCACAGGTTTTAAGCGCGCAGGCTTTGTTGTTGGATATTGAAAATAACATCAAAATTCAAGAAAACTCATTAAGTATTTTAGAAGGATTGTTTCCTAAAGAAATAGAAAGATCAACTTTTGCAGATTTACAGTTGAATGTTGATACAGAAGAAGGCGTGTCGATTGAAACATTAAACAACAGACCCGATATTCAGGCTGCCGAATTAGGTTTAAGAAACGCTTTTGAATTGACGAATGTTGCCAAAGCAAGTTTTTATCCAACATTAAAATTAACGGCAAGCGGCGGTTTACAATCGGTTGAATTTGAAAAATTGTTTGATCCAACGTCGTTTTTTGCAAGCATTGTAGCCGGAATTGCGCAACCTGTTTTAAACGGCAGACAAATTCGTACGCAATATGAAATCAGCTTATCAAATCAGGAAAAAGCATTCTTAAATTACAAGCAAACAGTTTTAAATGCAAGCAAAGAAATTTCTGATGCGTTGTATGCCATCGATATCAACAAAAAGAAATTAGTTTTAAAACAGCAAGAAGCCGAAGCTTACACAACGGCGGTTAACTATTCGCACGAGTTGTTAAACAATGGTATGGCAAATTATCTGGAGGTTTTAACGGCAACAGAAAGCGAATTAAACGCCCAGTTGAACATTATTACCACGCAGTATAATTTATGGAATGCCAACATACAGTTATATAAAGCAATGGGCGGTGGGGTAGAGTAATTTTTTCTATTTATATAAGTGACTAATGCAGCTAATTTTAGCTGCATTAATTTTTTTATGAAGACGCTAAAAAGTCGAAGTTTTATGTTTTTTTTGATTTTTTGTATCTTTGAAAGAAAACAGCATGAGATTTTTTTTGTTTTTGATGCTTTTTCCGTTGATAGGTTTTTCGCAAGAATCGTTCAGTTACAAAACCAATAAACAGCAGTTTTTTAACTTGCGACCGGGAACCGATAAAACGTTTCACTACCTTAAAATGGATAAACAGGATATTGTATCAAACACCTTATTTATAATTGATGAAGACACTAAAAAATTAGTAATACCCGAGAACGGCTATTACGAAATAACCGCATCGTTTCACTTTAATCCAAGTACAAGCGTTATAAAGTTTAACAGAGGCGGGGTAAATTTTGGCATTGTTCAAATTTTCGATGGAGTAGAAGAATATGTCGCAGCAACCAGAAAATCATTCGATCAGGATAATCAGGATCAGTTTTCGCGGATCGAAGTGTATCCAACCATTGTTTATCTGCCAAAAGATGCCGTTATAGCACCAGCAATTAGTACCGGTTTGCTGGGGAATGTGCTGTTGAGTTGCGAAATTGGCTGTACGCGGAAGAACAAAAACTGCACGTCGTTTTCTATGAGTATAAAATTAATTAGCGATCAAGATGGGTTTCAAAGATATTATTAAGGTTTTAATTTTTTTTGTTGGATTTAGCGGATTTGCTCAGGAGAAATCGTTTTATATTAGAAGTATCCGAAGCATTCATCTGGAAAATACACCATCGGTAATGCAACAGTTAAAGTTTGAACCGGTTGATGTAGTTTACAATAAAATTACCCAGTTTTTAAACGATAAAATCACTGTTTCGTCATCGGGAACGTTTGAGGTTTCTGCCTTTGCAAACATCAATCCGGGCGTAATGGGCAGTTCGTCTAAAGACAGTATTCACATGGAATTGTATCTTGTAAAAAATACCCCAGAACAAGCAGAAAATATTCTTGCTAAAACCGCTTTTAAATTTAGTTATGGGAATTTTGATGTTGCCGCAGGACTTTTAATTGCTCCAACCGAAGTCCAATTACAAAAAAACGATGAAATTTCTCTGTGGGTTAAAATTTTACCGACATCGAATATCGATATCAATAAAAGCCCGAAATACGATCATGTAACCAAACCAACCGGAATGCAACAGATTGCTGGTATGCGGATTGAAAAAATTTTGTAATAATATTCACTTTGGCTGTAACATTTTTTAGATTAATGCATCTAAAAGGTAATTTAAAAATATTCAGTCATGAAAAAAGCAATCTTAACTACAGTCATTCTTCTATTTTCTTTTTTAACTTTCTCACAAGAATATCCTTTTTCAATAACTAAAACAGGAAAAGGGGATCAAGCGCTTATATTTATACCGGGATTTGCTAGTTCTGGAGATGTTTGGAACGAAACTGTAGATTCATTAAAAAGTGATTATACCTGTTACGTATTAACTATGTCGGGATTTGCAGGCGTACCACCAAAAGATAATATCTCATTTGAACATTGGAAAACTGAAATAGCTAAATTTATCAAAGAGAATAAAATAAATAAACCTATTGTTATTGGACATAGTATGGGTGGTGGTTTAGCAATGGCAATTGCTGCTGATTATCCGGATTTACTAAATAAATTTGTCGTAGTTGATGCGTTACCTTGTCTGTTTGCGCTAACTAATCCTGAATTTAAATCTGTTGCAGATAACGATTGTTCAAATTTGGTTGATCAAATTATGAAAATGCCCGAAGATCAGTTTATTCAAATGCAAAAAATGAGTGTTGCCAGATTATCTACAACTCAATCTAAGCATAATGAAATTTTGGATTGGGGGTTAAAATCTGATAGAAAAACATTTGCTCAAATGTTCTGTGATTTTTCTAATACAGATTTAAGACAGCGTATAAAAAATGTACGAACTCCATCATTAATTTTGTTAGAAGCTCCTTTTAAAACAATAAAAGATTCTATTAACGAACAGTATATAGAAATGCCTTCTGCCCAGCTTAAATATGCTAATCAAGGTTTGCATTTTGTAATGTTTGATGATAAAGAATGGTACATTAATCAGTTAATTGATTTCTTAAAAAAGTAAGAATGGATTTTGATACAATCTATAAAAAATATTGGGATCGGATCTTTCGATTGTGCATGGGATACGTTAACGATTATGTCATGGCGCAAGATATGGCGCAAGACACATTTATCAGTGTGTGGACAAACCTATCGTCATTTCGGCAAGAAGCAGATATTGGAACTTGGATATACCGTATTGCTACTAATATCTGTTTACGCCAGTTAGAAAAAGATAAGCGAATTATAAAAGCAGAATTTCCCACTCATCTTATCGAAGAAATTAAACGGAATATTGAACCTGATATTCAATTGCTCTATAAGTTTATTGCAGAGCTTCCGGAGGTAGATCGAATTATAATTTCTTTAGAACTGGAAGATGTGAATCAAGATCAGATTGCTCAAATTGTCGGTTTGTCAAAAAGTAATGTTCGTGTAAAAATTTATCGAATAAAAAATCAACTTACACAAAAGTTTAAAGCTAATGGAAACTAATTTAGATTTAAAAAAGATTTGGGGTAAACAGTATATTCCAATTATAGATGTACAAGAAGTATTAAAAAAAATAGAAGTCTATAAACGCTCAAAGATAAAAAAAGTAGTAATGCTTAATGTAATACTTTTTTTTACAATTTTATTTATACTTCTTATTTGGATATATTTTAAGCCACAGTTTATAAGCACAAAAATTGGAATTGTATTAACTGTTGCAGCTATGCTGATTGTGATTTTTTTCAATAGCAAGATGAAAAATACATTATCTAAAGTAAACGAAAATCAATCGAATGAAGCTTATTTAAAAAACTTGAAAACAATAAAACTTCACGAAAACCGTATTCAAACTAAAGTAATGAGTTTGTATTTCGTTTTATTATCTTTTGGAATAATGCTTTATATCTACGAATATATTTCAAAGATGACAATTGTTATACAAATTGTGTTTTGTTTAGCTTTAGTTTTGTGGATTGTGTTTAACTGGTTTGTATTACGCCCAAGGATCATTAAAAAAAATCAAAGAGAAATTAATGATTTGATTGAACAGTTGGAACGGATCGAAAATCAGTTGATTGAAGAAGAATAGATTTACAACAAAGGCGCCAACAACCTGCAGATTGACGCAAATGCTTTGTAATACCATTTTTCATTTTTCCAGATTTCGGCTGTAAACAATGTGCTGCCTAAAATATCCTTTTCAAATTGCTGGGTTAATTGTAGGGCAATGGTTTTGTCTAACACAATTGCAGAAAGTTCAAAGTTTATCAGGAAACTTCTCGAATCTAAATTGGTGGTTCCAATGTAGCTCAATAATCCATCGATGCAGATGGTTTTTGCGTGCATAAATCCTTTTTCGTACAAATAAACCTTCATTCCGCGTTCCATAAAAGGTTTTAAAAATGATAACGATGCTGCCTGAACAACCGAAGAATCTCCTCTTGATGGAAGCATCAGTGAAACATCAACACCTTTTGAAACAGCGATTAACAAGGCAGTTTTAAAAGAATCTGTCGGAATAAAATAAGGCGTACACAACTGAATGCTTTTCTGTGCTGCCGAAATACTTAAAATCATCGATTCCATAACATATGGCGGCGTATTTCCGGGTGATGAAAAAGCAAACGTCATTGGTAATTTCTTTTCAAAAACCGTTTGCATTTCCGGTAGATAGTTGTAATTCAATGTAAACGATTTTCCCGAAATACTTTGCCAGTGCAGCCAAAATTGTGCTTGCAACATTTTGGTAGCATCACCATAAATTCTAACCGCAGTATCGCGCCAATACAAGTTGAATTTGTTTGGATTGATGTATTTGTCTGATACATTAATGCCGCCAACATAACCAATCAATCCATCAATAACGATAATTTTTCTATGGTTGCGGTAATTGCTGTTTGCGAGTGATGAAAAACGCACGGGCAGGAAGATTTCAAACTGAATTCCTAAATTTTCATAATGTTTTTTTCGCTTTGCAAAAGGCGATGATCCAAAATCATCAATAATCAAACGTACTTCAACACCTTCTTTTGCTTTATCGACCAAAATAGCTAAAAGCTGCGATCCGATTTCATCTTCATCAAAAATGTAATATTCAATATGAATATGGTGTTTTGCATTTTTAAGATCTTCCAGTAACAAAGCAAATTTTTCTTCGCCATTAATTAAAAGCTCTACGCTGTTGTTTGATGTGGGAATTGATGTTTGTGTATGCACCAAATATTCAAATACATCATTTAAATGATCATCGTATGTTTCAGTAAGCTTAATTTCGTTGCTAATAAAGTGTTTTAAATCGTTCCAACGTTCTTCTAATTTAACTTTGTAGCGATTGTCTAACTATTTAAAATATTTTTCTTTTTGAAATTTCTGTCCGAAAAAATAATACAAAACAACGCCTATAAACGGCAGAAACACAATAACCATTAACCAAGCAATAGTTTTTTCGGGCTTGCCGTTTTCAACTAAAATGGTAATAAAAGCAGTGGTATTTATCAGCGTTAAAGGAATCCAATACCATTCTTTTACAAATTCCCAAATTATTTGTATGTGATCCATAATTTGCGTTGTTTTGTTCTAAATTACCCATTAGTTAATACATTTGCAATGAATTTTTTAACAAAGTGGTTTTCAAAACCGCGCACGCAAGCAAACACAGACATTATGACTAAATATTTAATTGTTGGATTGGGAAACATTGGAGCCGAATATGTAAACACGCGCCACAATATTGGCTTTAAAGCGGTTGATTTTATGGCGAATGAAGCCGGTGCAACTTTTGAAACCGTAAAACTGGGATCGTTAACTCAGATAAAAGTAAAAAACAAAGTGTTATTTCTTTTAAAACCAAATACTTACATGAATTTATCGGGTAAGGCAGTACAATATTGGATGGATAAAGAAATAATTGCCAAAGAAAACATTTTAATTATTACAGATGATTTAAATTTACCTTTCGGATCGATCCGAATTAAGCCAAAAGGATCAGACGGAGGACACAACGGATTGAAGAATATCCAGCTGATTTTGAACAGTTCAGAATATCCGCGTTTGCGTTTCGGAATATCAGATCAGTTTAAAAAAGGGCAACAAGTTGATTATGTTTTGGGCGATTGGACCGATGAAGAAACAACGGCTTTAAAAGAACGTTTAGATATGGTTTCTAAGGCGGTAAAAGAATTTGCTTTGGCGGGTTTAAATAATGCAATGAATAATTATAACGGTAAATAAATATATGAAAAAAATGATTGCGCTATTCGCTTTCTCGGCTGTAGCAATAAGCTGTTCAACCACAAAAGGCGTTGAATCTACCAATTGGTTAGGCAAAAAGGTAACAATGGTTTCTGTTGCGCCTGAAAATGGCAAAGTAACCGCAACCCGTGAATCTGAAAAAGCTTTAAACTTAAATGGTTTTGAACAACTGTATCCGCAAACAATCTATAACCCGGAAACGGTTTTGGTGCAGTATAGCTTCGACAAAAACAAGGCTAAAGAAAATTATGCCGACGATTTTTACAAAGAAGAATTGTTTTTGGAAATTCCTGCAAAAGCATTTAAAAAAGAGTATAAAGATGCCGCTTTGCAAGATGTAAAATTGGTTTACGGAAAACATTGCTATTGTAAAGGCGAAGCAGGTTACTACAAAATAACACAAGGAACGCTGAAGGTAGATCATTCTGATAAACAAACAAAAATAAAATTGTCGTTCAAGGCACCAAAAACTTCACTAATAGAAAATGTGGAGTTTGTTGTAGAATAATTTTTTAAAAAGATGTCGGTAAAAAGACATCTTTTTTTGTATATTTATTTTATGAAAAAAATTGTTACACTTTTTATAATAGTATTTTCCTGGGCAGGATTTTCTCAAAATGTTCCTACTACTGAAGTAAAAGGCGTTGTTGAAGCTCCTACGAGTAACTCAACGAACGATAGTATTATTAACGGTAATCCGTCAGACTATATCACACTAACAGGTCAAAGCATACAAAGATTCGTGGGCGAGAATTATAACTTTCCTGATGAAGCTATGCAAAACGAAATCAGCGGAACCATTTATGTTCAGTTCATAGTAGAAAAAGACGGTACCGTGCAACAAGCGTCCATTGAAAAAGGATTATGTAAAGAATGTGATTTAGAAGCTATTCGCGTAACCAAGAAAATACGATTAAAACCTATTTTGATTGATGGAAAACCAGAGCGTATTCGGTTTCGTATTCCCATTCGTTTAGTTTTAGAATAAATTTTGTACCTTTGTGCCGATTTTGGTAGAACATGTTTCATGTTCTTTAAAAGGGAATCAAGTAAGATATAATCGAATCTTGAGCTGTACCCGCAACTGTATGCTATTAAACTTATTGTAAATTAAAAACGTCACTGGATTTTTTCTGGGAAGACCTACAATAAGATGCAAGCCAGGAGACCTGCCTGATCATTTTTTAACTTTCGGGAATAAAAGTGGTAAAGGAGTCTTCATTCGAAAAATCTTTTCATAAATATATTCCTATAAAGTTTCGGGAACAAAACTTTAAATTCTATATATTATGAAGAAAATTACCTTGCTATTCTTACTGTTTTCTACGCAGATTATTTTTGCGCAATTTAA
>CAMLFV010000084.1 GCA_946479395.1 uncultured Flavobacterium sp.
TATATGTGATTGGAACCGACGAACAGGTAAAAGATTTTGAGCTTTTTGTTGATAAATCGTTAGTGGGATCTGTTGATTACCATACCGAAATTGTGCTGAAAGGTTTTGAACTGACTAATGAAGCCTTAAACGGAATATCGATTCGCGAAAGTAAAATCCGCGAAAAAAGCAATAGTATTATTGCAGGAATTGAACGCAATGGCGAACGCATTTTAAATCCGCAGCCTACATTTACCTTACAAAAAGGCGATATTTTATGGCTTGTTGGCGATAAAAAGAAAATCACCGCTTTATTTTCAAAATAAATTATGACGATAGAAATTGCAAAACCCGAACATTTAAACAGCATTATGCAAGTTATTGACGATGCACGAAACATTATGCGCGCCAACGGTAACCTTACACAATGGATTAATGGATATCCGTCGGAAGAAGTTATTCTGAATGATATCAACCAAAACACAGGATACATTTGTTGGAACAACACCGAAATTGTAGGTTATTTTTCGTTTTTAAAAGGCGATAATCCGGAACCGACCTACAATGTTATTGATAACGGAAAATGGCTTAATAACGAACCTTATGGCGTAATTCACAGGTTGGCATCAAACGGAAAAGCTAAAGGTATTGCAAAAGCTTGTTTTGATTATTGTTTTACACAGATCAACAACATTCGGGTTGATACCAACAACAATAACCTGCCTATGCAAAACTTCTTTAAAAAGTATGGTTTTGCGTATTGCGGCGTTATTTATGTTGCGGATGGAAGTCCTAGAGATGCTTTTCAGATGGTTTTAAAATAAAACAAAATGTATAAATATATTCTTTTCATACTGTTTGCTTTTAATGCTTATTCTCAAGAAAAAGCAAGTATTCGTTTTTTCCAAGTGATTGTAGAGAAGAAAAATCTCCTGAAGAAAAATACTACAAATATGCTTGGTGGACAAAAAAAGTAACCATTAAAAACAATTCGGGTTATAACGAAACAGTAGTTAAAAATCACGGTGAAAATCTCGAAGTAGAAAATCTTGAAAAAGGAACTTACACGATAATTTTCGAAAATATGTTTTCTCAAATTGTTAAAATCCCGTTTAAAGTTGAAGAATACAAAAAATATGAAGTTGATTTATGTACAAACATAATCGACTATTCTAAAGAACCATTTAAACCAAGAATAAATCAGTTAAAAAGCAACGAATCATTTAAAATCATTTTTAGTTCTCAAGGATGTTTTCATTCCGATGAAAGAGAACTTATTATTTCACGAAAGCGCAAAAAATATTTTCTTGAATATGAAGGTAAATCAAAACGTCTTTCAAAAAAAGAATTAAAATTAGTAGAACATTTTGAAATTGAATTGTTGTTTATAAAAGAAGATTATTGCACAACAAGCGATATTTATAACATTCAATTCAAAGGTAAAAACGATTTTTATCTCGATGGATCATGTAAATGGAATGGCTTATACTATTTAATGAAAAATTTGGGAATTTCCAATGACAAAGATTATTAGATAGGCGTTAAATAAGATCCAATTATAATTTCCTCTGATGAAGACGCTTATATTGTAATCACTTTGTTTAAGGGTAATTCCGATTTTAAAATTGTTATTTCATCTTGATAGTCATAATTAATATTTTGTATGGATAAATTTAAAGTGTCTTTAATATAATATTTTGGAATATTAAATTTAAATCTGCCAAATTCATCACTCCAAACGCCATAACCTTTATCGTTTAAACCAACAAAATATTTCCCAATATTTTCGTTTGTTTTTTTATCAATAACTAATCCCCTAATCACGTATTTTAAAGTGTCATTAAAAAAAGGATCGGTTTCAAATAGCTGTTCATAATCAGCAACAGATTTTTGTGGTGGTTTTTGTACCGAACATGACACTACCAAACCAGCTATCAACAATATATAAAAAGAGTTTGAAATTTGTTTGTAATTAAAGTGATTGGAAGATACTAACAAAGGTCGGTTTAATTGCGATTGTTTAAACTTCACACATTTTGGTCGGTCTTTTTGGTTAACCAACTTGTGTAATTCATTGTCTGAAAGATTTGTTGCGTCATAAACCTTTTCGTTGCAAAGCAAACACAATTGTTCTCTGTTAGAAATAAATTCTGAACTCCATTCTTGTTGTTCACAAGGTTTAGGAACAGTTATTTTTATTGATTTTTTCATAAAGCTGTTTTACACTAAAATACAAAAATATCTTTCAAAAAACACGACTCATCTTTCAAAATCGACAGTTCGGAATAAAAATTTTTAATCTTTATTCGCAGCTACATACATTTGATAAAAAATATAAATCATGAGAAAAATATTATCAGTAGTTCTGCTAACATTAAGTTTTTATGTTACAACTGCAAAGTCAGATGAACACTTTTATCAACCAACAAAATAGTTAAAACCAATTGAATTCAGCAATACAGAGGAAATTACAATTCCTGTTGCAAATGATACAATTACAGCCATACTGCTAAAACCAAAAAACAAACCAAAAGCTACTATTTTGTTCTTTCATGGTACAGGCGGAAACGTTTCAACTTACCAATTTATGGTAGCACCATTAGTCGAAGATCAATTTCAAGTTGTTATGATCGATTTTAGAGGTTATGGAAAATCAACAGGAAAACCTACCCTTTTAAATATTGCAGATGATGGTCAGATATTTTTTGATGCGATGTTAAAAAGAGAGGACATTAAAAACACTCCGATTATTCTGTACGGAGCATCAATGGGTTCGCAAATTGCTACGCTATTGGCAAAAAACAATCAGAACCAAATAAAAGCATTGATTTTAGACGGTGCTTTATCATCGTTCACAGACATTGCTGCGTTCTATGCGCCACAATACAAAGAAATGATTGAAAAAAGCTATGTATCGCCTTATTCAGCTAAAGAAAATATCAAACCATTAAACTCTGTCAAAAAATTATTCATTCACAGTAAAGAAGATAAAGAGATTCCGTATGATCAAGGTTTGATGGTTTTCAATAATGCTCCGGAACCTAAACAATTTTTTGAATACAAAGAATCGCACTTAATGGCTATTGTCCAAGATAAAGAGCAGGTACTAAAAGCTTTAAATGATTTGCTACAGTAATAACCATAAGTATATTATTCCATAAAAAAACCTTTATCAACTAAGATAAAGGTTTTTAAAATATGTTTTAAATAAACGTATTAATTGTTCAATGCTTCGGCACCACCAACAATCTCTAATATCTCGTTTGTAATAGCTGCCTGACGTGCTTTGTTATACGTTAATTTTAACTGATCGCGTAAATCTTTCGCATTATCGGTTGCTTTGTGCATAGCCGTCATACGTGCGCCGTGTTCTGCTGCGTTAGAATCTAAAACTGCTTTGTACAACTGCGTTTTTAACGATGTTGGGATTAAATTTAAAATGATTTCTTCTTTAGAAGGCTCATAAATATAATCTGTAGCAACGTTACTTTCAGTTTCAATTGGTTTTAAAGGCAAAAACTGCTCTGTTAATACAATTTGCGTAGCAGCATTTTTAAATTGGTTGTACACCAATTCAACTTTATCGTACGTACCTTCAATAAACGCGTCCACAATTTGTTGTGCAACCGCTTCAACATTTACAAACGTTAAGGCATCGAACAAATCACTGCGGTTAGCAAAAACAGTTTCGGTTTTTCCAACCAAATCGTATCCTTTTTTACCAATTGTTAGTACATCAACATTTTTACCTGCATACGTTGTATCAATTAAGGTGCGTGTAGCTTTAATTACGTTTGCATTAAAAGCACCACACAAACCACGGTTTGATGTAATTACAACCAATAAAACCTTGTTAACTTCACGTTGTTCAGCGTAAACACCAGCAGCATCGCCTTCTAATGTTGCGCTAATATTCTGAATTAATTCGGTTAATTTCTCTGCATACGGACGCATAGCAGTAATAGCATCTTGCGCCTTTTTTAATTTTGCTGCAGAAACCATCTTCATTGCAGAAGTAATCTGCATGGTTGATGATACCGAGTTGATTCTGTTACGTATTTCTTTTAAGTTTGCCATTTTAATTGAATTAAGACAAAAGTATTAAGTATCAAGACATCTAAAATCTTAATACTTAATACTCAAAACTTTTTATTAGTATTTAGACGATACTTCTTTTGCAACTTTTTCTAATGTAGCTGTAGCATCATCAGACAAGTTACCTGCTTTCAACGCATTTAAAGTATCGCGGTACGATAAGTTTAATACTTGTAAGAATTCTTTTTCGAACTCTTTTACTTTTTCTACAGGAACGTTACGCAATAAGTTTTTAGAACCTGCATAGATGATCGCAATTTGATCTTCTACCGTGTAAGGATCGTTAACTGTTTGCTTTAAGATTTCAACGTTACGTTTACCTTTCTCAATTACGTTCATTGTAGCAGCATCTAAATCAGAACCAAATTTCGCGAAAGCTTCTAATTCACGGAATTGCGCTTGGTCTAATTTTAATGTACCAGCTACTTTTTTCATTGATTTAATTTGCGCGTTACCACCAACACGAGATACCGAAATACCTACGTTAATCGCCGGACGTACACCAGAGTTGAATAAATCAGACTCTAAGAAGATTTGCCCGTCTGTAATCGAAATTACGTTTGTTGGGATATATGCAGAAACGTCACCAGCCTGAGTTTCGATAATTGGTAAAGCAGTTAACGAACCACCACCTTTAACGATTGGCTTTAACGATTCTGGTAAATCGTTCATGTTTTTTGCGATTTCATCGTCACCGATTACTTTTGCAGCACGCTCTAATAAACGAGAGTGAAGGTAGAAAACGTCTCCAGGATACGCCTCACGACCTGGTGGACGACGTAAGATCAAAGACATTTCACGGTAAGCTACCGCTTGTTTAGATAAATCATCATAAACAATTAATGCAGGACGACCTGTATCACGGAAATACTCACCAATTGCAGCACCTGCCATTGGAGCATATACCTGCATTGGAGCAGGATCTGATGCGTTTGCAGCAACAATTACAGAATAAGCCATTGCGCCTTTTTCTTCTAATGTTTTTGCAATGTTTGCTACTGTAGAAGCTTTTTGCCCAACAGCAACATATATACAGAATACTGGTTTACCAGCATCGTAAAATTCTTTTTGATTTAAAATGGTATCGATACAAACAGTAGTTTTACCTGTTTGACGGTCACCAATAACCAACTCACGTTGTCCACGACCAACTGGGATCATTGCATCGATTGCTTTGATACCTGTTTGCATTGGTTCAGTTACCGGCTGACGGAATACAACACCAGGAGCTTTACGCTCGATTGGCATTTCGTATAAATCGCCAGTGATAGGTCCTTTACCATCAATTGGGTTACCTAAAGTATCAACCACACGTCCTAACATACCTTCACCTACTTTGATAGATGCGATACGACCTGTTCTTTTTACAGTAGATCCTTCGCTTACACCAGTAGATGGGCCAAATAAAACAACCCCAACGTTATCTTCTTCTAAGTTTTGAACCATTGCCTCTAAACCGTTCTCAAACTGAACCAACTCACCATACTGTGCGTTTGCCAATCCGTGAACACGTGCAATACCATCACCTATTGTTAAAACGGTACCAACTTCTTCTACAGATCCTTCTGCTGTAAAACCAGATAATTGTTTCTTTAATATTGCTGAAATCTCAGCAGGATTAATTGCTGCCATGCGTTTGACTATTTTATCACGTTAACCGTGTGTGATTTTAATTATTAAATTCTCTTTTTAATTGACTTAATTTGTTTGCAATAGATGCATTGTACTGCATATCGCCCAAACGAATGATAAAGCCGCCAATAATGTCTTTATTTACTTCGTTTACAATAGTAACTTCTTTTGTAGAAAGCTCTTTTACTTTTGCCAATACCTGCGCTTCTAATGCCGGTGTTAAAGGTGTAGCAGTAGTTACATAAGCAACTTCGGTTCCTTTTAACTCGTCATACAATGTAGCGTATTGTGCTGTAATTGCTTCTAAAATATCTAAACGCTTGTTTTGTAATAAAACCGAAAATAAGTTTTTAGTATCTGCGTTAGCCGAAGCAAAAATTTCGTTTAAGGCAGCTAATTTAGATTCTCCTTTAATTACCGGATTTTCTAAAAATAACTTTAACTCACTGCTTTGTGAAATAGCATCAGATATAGTTTTCATATCTGTACCAACCACTTCTGCATTTCCTTTTGCGTTAGACACGTCAAGAATTGCTTTAGCGTATCTTAAGGCTGCTCTTGTTCCCGTCATAACGTACTATTAATTTAATTTAATATCGTTTAATAATGATCCAACCAATTGCTCTTGCGCTTGCTTGTCTGCTAACTGACCTTTTAATAATTTTTCTGCGATATCGATTGACAACGTAGAAACCTGATTTTTAATATCAGCCATTGCAGCATTTTTCTCACTTTGGATAGATGCCTGTGCTTGTGCGATCATTTGTGCACCTGCAGTTTGAGCTTCTTCTTTAGCTTCAGCAATCATTTTATCTTTCATTTCGCGTGCTTCTTTTAACATTGCATCGCGCTCTAAACGTGCTTCAGCCAATAATTTCTCGTTATCTGCTTTTAAGTTTGTTAACTCTCTTTTTGCATTTTCTGCTGCTGCTAATGCATCTGCAATTCCTTCTTCGCGTGCCTCTAAAGCATTAACGATAGGTTTCCAAGCAAATTTCCCTAATAAGAAAATAATAACTACTAAGATGATCGCTTGCCAAAAGAATAAACCTAAACTAAAATCGTTGATTAACTTTTCCATTATATCTTAAATGTAACTTTTAATTTTTACTGTAATTTTTGTTTAATTAAACAATATCTGCAACCAACCGTTACAGATATTGTTTATTGTAATTAAGCTCCTAAGATTAAAGCACCGAATGCTAAACCTTCTAATAATGCACCAATGATGATCATTGCAGTTTGGATTTTCCCAGCAGCTTCTGGCTGACGAGCGATTGCGTCCATTGCAGAACCACCAATTTTACCTAAACCGATACCTGCTCCGATAACGATTAAACCAGCACCTACTAAATTTGGAATTGTCATGATAAATGATTTATATATAATTAAACAAAATTTTAATACTACTCTTTATTTTCTATTAATGATGATCGTGTTCTTCAACAGCCGAACCTATAAACAATGATGATAACATTGTAAAGATAAACGCCTGTAAAAATGCTACTAATAATTCTAACACTGTTAAGAATAAAGTTAGCAAGAACGATACACCTACTGCACCCGGTGTTGTTAATGTTTGTTTCATTACAAATGCTACTGCAATTAACCCCATTACTACTGAGTGACCTGCTGTAATATTTGCAAACAAACGAATTAATAACGAGAATGGTTTTGTGAACATACCTAAAACCTCAATTGGTGCTAAAACAATTTTCATTGGCCACGGCACACCCGGCATCCAGAAAATGTGTTTCCAGTAATCTGCATTTCCGCTAAAGTTTACATATAAGAAAGTAAACAATGCCAAACAAACTGTAATTGATATGTTTCCTGTAACGTTTAAACCAAGTGGCGTTAAACCTAATAAGTTTAATAAGAAGATTAAAAAGAAAACCGATAATAAATACGGCATGTACTTTTTGTATTTTTTCTCACCAATGTTTGGGCGAGCCATTTCGTCGCGTACATAAATTACCAATGGTTCTAATGCGCGTGCAATTCCTTTAGGTAAGTTATTTGGTGATGTTTTGTATGTTTTTGCTAAAGCAGTAAATCCTAAAAACAATAATACGGTAGCTAATAATAAACCTACAACGTTTTTAGTGATTGAAATATCGAAAGGTTTTTCATTTGTAGGATGATGATGCTCATCATAAGAAATGGTACCAGTAGCATCTGTTTTATAAATTTTACCGTGGTAGTATTTATAATGTTGTCCGCCGTTTTCTACAACTGTTCCTTTGTAAACAAAATCTTCGGTTGACATAAAAACTTTCAGACCGTTATCAATCAAAATAACTGGTAATCCAAAACCATAATGTTTGTGCTCTTCTGCATTTCCAAAAAACGAATAATAATGATCGTCCATTAAGTGATGCTGTGTGTAAGCTTTTACAAATTCTTTTGAACTTGGATCAACCTCAGCATGTGTATCATGTGAATCATGAGTTTCATGTGACGTTTCTGTAGTAACAGCGTGCAAAGAATCATGCGCTGAAACAACTGGTGTTTCTGCATTTGAAACCAATGGCATCAAAGCAAATAAAGCAGCTGTTAGTAAATGAAGTGATTTTTTAATAGTCACCATACCGGGATTAAATTTTTTATGTTTCAAAAATTTTGTGCAAAAATACATAATTTATCGTTTCCGAACAGAAGTATTTTAAACTTTTTTTATTTATTTATTTTCTGATGAATGTGATTGATTTAAAACACGATACGTTACGTACACATCAAAAAACATAAACAAAAAGAAAACGGCTAAAAAATTATATTTAAAAAAATCATCTGCTGCACTGGTTTTCAACGCACTGCTTATGGCAAAATAATTAATTACCAGTTTTAGCGTTAAGAATCCTAAAAATATAAATCCTAAGTTTTGCGGCATGCTTTTCCCAATACCTACCACAGCAAAAATTAACAATGCCGACAGTAGAAACTGCAACGCATAAATTTGCCAAAGCTGCATATAAGCGGTATCCCACAAAGGCAGGTGTTTGGTGATTGACTGTAACAAAAAGTGCAAACCGAAGGAAACTAGCGCCAAAATTGCCAACTGACCTATAAAAGCTAATGCTTTACCCATTTTTATTTAATTTGTTAACCTGACTGATGACTTGATACATTGCCAGAAAAATTCCGAGCAAAGTTACACTTTTTGTTCCCCAATCGTCATATATTAAATACTTTTTATCTAACCAGCCGCCAATCTTGTAAAACACATAAATTGTTGCACCCATTTGAAAGGGAATCGACGTAAAAATCAACCATTTACTAGCAACACTTGGTTTTTTGGGCAGCTTGTTATTTTCCAGCATCCTTAATATATTCTTCCCAGTTTTTCTTGATAAGCACCACACCGTAATCATCGGTACTTATTAAAACAGGATTCTGCTTAATGTTATAGTCCGATTCTAATTCCAGATACATTTGTGCCGATTTTGCAATATTACCCGATTTAACACCGTGCAGTACAAAGAAAATAGTGTTATCGTTATACATATCGGCACTAAAAACAAGTCCGGTATGGCGGCGGTCGTTTGCATATTGTTCCAACTTCAACTTCAAGGCACTCCCCTCTTCTGTTAGCGGATACGGAACTGCATAAACCATTTTTATGTTTTTAGACAAATCACGCTTAAACTGTAATCCTTGTAATTTAGGCAGATCTTTCGCAATGATCCGTTCTGCTTCTTTTCCTTCTTTTGTGGTAGGATACGTTAATGCAACATATTCCAACGCTTCACGGTAATTGGTTAATCCGCGTAGTTTACCAATTGTCATAGCTTTTAACAATTCATATTTACTAATGATTCCGTCGCCAATAACCGTTGGTATTTTCGTATCCAATTCTTGCAACGTCTCATAAAACGCACCATTTGCGTACAAACGGTAAATTTTATTATAATCATCAACCGGAGATCCTTCTGTAGAAATCACTGTATTTGGATTCATTGCTACCTGCGTGTATCTTGAATTTGGATGGTTCGTTTTTAAATCTTCCAACATTGCTTGTGCTTTTGCAGGATCTATCTTTAAATAAATCTTATACAAATGATATTTTGTAGGCTCAATTAAACCAACTTCCGGATTTATAGAAAGCAAATGTTCTAATTTACCTGCAGCCACTTCATATTCTTCCAATCGATCGCTGTACAACAATCCTAACTGATAATAGGCATTGTCGCGCTCTGTTTTAAGATTTGTTAATTCTTTCTCGTCGGTCGGGATTTGTTTCAGATAGAAATCTACATTGTATCGTGCCACCGCAGGATCGTTCGGATCTTCTTCGGTTGGAGTTCCAGCTGCTGTTTGATCTTCGGCTTGTTGTGTATTTGCTGCAACTGTTGCCGCACTGCTCGACGCTACCGATGACCAACGCCAATTGTCGGTTAACGGTCGGTTACCCCATTTTCTATTAAATTCGCTTTTACCTTGCTGTACGGTATTGGTATTGTAAAAATAAAAGTTTGATGACGCACTTGTACTTGGCGCCATTCCCGGCATTTGTGGATTTGTCTGTTGAGCCGCTACTTGCTGTGCTTTGGCATCGTCTGCCTTCAGTTTTTCGATTAGTTTTTCAATTTCTTGTCGGCGTTGTGTATCGTCTTTACCAACTAAATTCAAAATACTATCGTTTTTTCGGGCAATTTGTTCGTATCGAACAATATCAACCAAATTATTTCTTTTACGTTTCACCTGAACATATTCGCGCGACATAGGGTTCATGTAAACCATTGTAGAATCGTAATATTTTCCAGCAGTTTCGAATTGTTTTTTCTGATAGTAGATATTCGCCAGCTTGTTGTAGTTGGATACTTTTACATACTCGTTTGTTTTGCCCACTTTTAAAGACATATTGTAATCTTTAATAGCTTTGTCTTTTAAATCGTAAGCCTCGTGCATAACACCTAATTGATGAAAAATGATGTCGGAATACGCACGGTTTTCGCGATCGTTCAATAATGATAAATATTGGCGGACGAAAGCCGTAGTATCAACAGTAGAAATATCCTGATTGGCAAATTTTTCGGCATGCGCATTAATAACCAAAGCGCGGGAAATTCTGCGGTTGTAATCTATTACATCTTGGAAATTTTTAACGGCATCACTTTTCTGACCGGTTTTACTGTTCAACTGTCCTAAAATGTAGGTATAGCGAGCTTTTTCGTCGGTATCGCTTGTAAGATCAATTGCTTGTTGTAAAGGAATTTTAGCAGAATCTAAATGTTCTAAATGAATATAACCTTGTGCTAAAGTGGCATACGCATCCGCTTTTGTCTGATTTTTTAGGGCAGCTTCTCTATCTCTAAAAATCTTTTTGATATTTTGTATCGCCAACCCGTAATATTCTAATTTTAAATTGGTTTTTTCTTTCCAAACCAACGCATCATAAAACAAATCACTATCGGGATATTTTAAAATGATGTAATTGAAAGCTTCAACCGCAGGTACAAATCGCAAATCCTGATAACGTGCTTTACCCAAAAGCATATACGCTTCGTCCATTTGCGGATTATGTTCTTTACCAGCAACATTTATAGAGTGTTTTTGGACAGCTTTTACGGCTTTGTCTTCAGCTCGTTGAAAATGCGGATTCTTCTCTGCAACACCTGTAATAATTAATGCTTTTTCATCTTTTTGGGCAGGTTCTACCGTTATAAGGTTCGAAAAATCATCGACATATTTCTTTTTAAGTTCCATTACACCGCGGTCATACGCAACCGTACCGTTGTAAAGCACGTTGTATTTTGTGGTAGTAGCGTGATATCTTTTATTGGCAAAACCTGCTTTTTCGGTAG
>CAMLFV010000085.1 GCA_946479395.1 uncultured Flavobacterium sp.
CCACATTACGTGAAGATTGTGCCCAGTGCCGACGAGATCAATGTTTTTGAAGAATGTGTAAAGCGTTCGGGATTATCTGTTGATGATAATTATACCCGAAAATATCCTGCCGATGAACGTGCAAACATCAGTATACATTTAATAAAATAAAAAAGACCGCTTTCTCAAGGCGGTCTTTTTGTTATTAATTTTCTAAAGGAAGAAAGTTGTAGTTTTTAGAATAATACAACATTTGTTCTGTAAACGTTTTAGGATAAGTTACCACAATATCGGTAATTTCTCCTTTTTCATTTGTTACAGGAACTAGCACTGGATTTACAAAACCACGATAAGGTGCTGTGTTGAACTTCTTGTTACGTTCTAACACTTCTTTGTGAAGTTGCTTATCAACTTTTACACCATAATTTTCAACCAGTTCTTTAGCAGCTTTAAAATCTCCTTCTGATTTTATACGTTGCGTTTCACGCAACAATTGTCCGAATAAATCGTGCAAACGGGCATAATCATTTATTTTAAAGTAGGTTTTATTGTCGCGAACCACTTTCTCAATCACGTTGAATTCTTTTCCTTTTTCAAAAACCCAAGCCGAAACCCACTGGCGGTTACGCATGTGTGCTTCTTCGATATCCTGTCCCGGTTCAATTCTGACCAACTGCGTCATTAATCCGTTACGGATATAATCGTTATAAGCTGCCATTCCAAGATTCTGCCAATTATCAACCAAGCCTAAATCCTGAATTTTTTTATCGTATAAATAGTAAAGCGCAACTAAATCGGCACGACCTTCTTCTAAAGTAGATGCATAACTTTTTAAGGTTTCTTTTGGCGTTCCCACTCCCGGATTTAACTGACCCGATGCGTGCCCAATAACCTCGTGTAAAGCAGTGTGTAATTTATCTGCCAATTCGCTGTAACGTTGCGATAGTTTAATTTCGTTTTCGTCAAAAGCAAATTCTTTTAATTTATCACCACCTCCGGCTTTGTTGTACGCTTCGATAATGTTTCCTAACGAAATAGATTTAGAACCATGTTCAGCACGAATCCAGTCTGCATTTGGCAGATTCACACCAATTGGCGTTGCTGGTGACGTATCGCCACTTTCTGCTGCAACAATTACGGTTTTGTATGATACACCTACAACGTTTTTCTTTTTATGTTCGGGCATTAACGGTGAGCTGTCTTCAAACCACTGAGCGCTTTTTGAAATTACTTCCATTTTTGCCGACATATCAAAATCTTTAATCTGAACGGTTGATTCGTATGATGCTTTATGCCCTAACGGATCGTTGTAAACTTCGATAAATCCATTAATGTAATCAATATTGCCAGCGGTTGCTTTTACCCACGCAATATTATAATCGTCCCATTTTTTAAGGTCGCCAGTTTTATAAAAATCAATTAAAATATTTAAAGCTTCGGCTTGTTCTTTGTTTTCTGATACTTTTACAGCTTTATCTAACCAAAAAATAATTTTATCAATAGCAGCACCGTACATACCGCCACTGCGCCAAACACGTTCTTCTATTTTGCCAGATTCTGTTCGAACTAATTTTGAATTTAATCCGGTAGATAGAGGGCGTAATGTATCGGCAGGAATCATGCTTCCGTAAAAACGCTCAACATCTTTTGCGTTTAATCCTTTGCCATAAAAATTAACTGCCGATCCTTGTACCAAACCTTTGGATTCATTAAGGTTTACTTTTTTGCCATCAACATCGTTAAACAGGATTTCAACAATACTTGCGTCTAAGTTTGTTTTGGTATCCTTTAATAATTTTTGAAGATACGTTTGCGGAAAACCGGGTTTTATTTTATCGTTTGAATAATGATGATGAATACCGTTAGAAAACCAAATGCGTTTTAAGTAAACTTCGAACTTTTGCCAGTTTTCGTTGTTTTTATCGCCTTTGTAATTTTTATAAACGTTTTCTAAAGCAGCACGAATTTTAAGATTGTATTTATAGTTTTGATCCCAAAAAATATCGCGACCCGAATAGCCCGCTTGTGCAAGATAATAAACCAGTTTTTTTTCTTTTAAAGTCAATTTTTCCCATCCAGGAATATCGTATTTCAACACCTGAACATCGGCAAATTGTTCTGTTTCAAATTTTACATTTTTAAGACTATCTATCATGCGTGATTCGTTTGCCATTTTGTCTTCTTTTTTGCACGAAGTTAACGAAACAACTGCTAAAGCTATAAGGGTAAACCGACTTAATTTCATATATTAATTGGTGTTAGTAGAAACAAATATATTAAATTTATATTGATGAAGTTTTAATTGAATTGAAACTGCCGTATAAAAAAAGAGCTTTGAAATTTTCAAAGCTTATTAATTTTGTGGTAAAACGTTTTTAAGAAATTCGTTTAACTGATCGAACAAATCTTTCGGGCTTGAATACAAAATATGAAAATTGCTTAACGCAAATAATAATTCGTTGGTATCGGCTTCGGCTTTTTGCAAATAAACAATAGGCTTGCGTTTTGCTTTGGCGTAACCTAATTCAATACATGATGTAACGTTAACCGATGTAGCTTCGATAATTAAAAAGTTGCTAGAATCTATTTCTTTCATTGCTTGCAGCATCATTTCGGCTTCTTGTCCGGCTTCAAACGGATATTTATCAACAAAGATAAACTGTTCCACATTCGCCGTACTCATTGCCATGCCCAGTGCAATAATTTCTTTTCCTAAAGATTTTCTTGTAATTGTATCAACCGATATATATGCTTTCATTCATTAGCAGTTTATGTGGTAAAGATAATTAAATTATTCGGTAACAACAGTTTCTCTGTCGCTTTCTTCGGATTTTCCTTCTTCAATCATTTCGGTAACATCTTCGTGATCATCTTTATCCAAGTGTTCAACCAAATCTTCCTGATCGTCGTTAATTTTATCGATAAAAAACTTGCAGTACAACGGTAAATGGTCAGATCCAACAGTTGGCATCGCCTTTAATTCTTCTACAAAAATATCGGTAGTATGAAACATTTGATCGATTGGGAAACGCAACAAACGGTATTTTGCATGAAAAGTTGATATTAATCCGCGACCAATTCTTGGATCGATTGTTCCCGATGTTTTTCTGAATAATACCGATGATTTTGCCCAAGCTACATTATTAAAATCGCCAATTACAACAGCAGGTTTACGATCTTCTTTTACTTTTTTGGCAACCGATAATAATTCGCCATCGCGCTCTTTTGCATTTTCTTCTTCGGTTGGGCTTGGCGGCGGCGGATGCACGCCAAAAAACACAAACTCAAAACCATCTTTTGTTTTAAAAGTAGCTTCAATACTCGGAATATCGTCGGCAACAAAATAATGTTTCTGGCAGTTGGTCATTTCAATTTTAGAATACAGATGCATTCCGTAAGTATTTTCTAAAGCGATTTCACAAAAATACGGATAGTTCGGTTTTAAAGCCTGTAATGCATCTTCCCAATCTTGGTTCGATTCCATTGTTAGAATAATGTCCGGATTTTCGTTCTCTAAAAACTTCAAAAATCGATCATATTCTTTATTAAACTGATAAATATTGGTTGAAATGACTTTAATGCTTTCTGACGATTTTTCGGTTTTTACCTTTTTTTCGATCTTATAAAATGGTGTGTACGGATACAGCAGATAAATCTCGTAAATCATACAAGCTAACAGAACAATTTGTGTTATGTAGAAACCGATAGTTTTATCGAGAAAAATCCAAGCTAAAACAAAAATAATAAGTTGTAATACTAAAATTTGGACTTTACCAAAATCGAAAATCCTGAAAAACCAATGTTGGTTTTCAACCAGCGGAATTAACGATGCAAAAATTAAAAGTATAGATAAACTATAAAAACCAATTTCCATTACGGTAAATTTTTTACAAATCTAAAGTTTTAAAACCAAGCATTTTATAAACATCTAAAAATACTTGCGACGGTTGTGCTGTTAAAGTTATGCTTTGCTGTGTGTGCGGATGCTGAAACGTTAAACTGTGTGCATGCAGTAGCATGGTTTTCATACCAAATTTCTCCAGCCACAATTTGTTTTGCTTGTTACAACCATGCGGGCGGTCGCCAATAATTGGGTGTAAAATATGCGCCATGTGCTTGCGTATTTGGTGCATGCGTCCGGTTAAAGGCGTGGCTTCAATTAAACTGTAACGCGATGTTTGGTGTTTTCCATGCGGTAAATCAATCTCGGCTTTTTCCAAGGTTTTTATTTTGGTAACGGCATTTTGCAGCACGCCATCGTCACGGTGCAAAGCGTAATCAATGGTTAATTCATCGACACAAAAACCGCGAACAATTGCCCAATATTTTTTTTCGGTTGATTTATTTGTGAACTGTTCCACCAAATTTCGATTAGTTTCTTTATCTAAAGCAAAAAGCAAAACGCCAGATGTTTTTCGATCTAATCTGTGCACCGGATATACTTTTTGATTGATTTGATCGCGCAAAAGCTGAATAGCAAATTCTTCTGCATTTCGGGCAATTGGCGACTGATGAACCAGTAAATCATGTGGTTTGTTGATGGCGACCAGATATTCGTCTTGATAAATTATTTCGAGTGGATTCATTTATTTTTTTAACTTTAGAAAAAAGAGCGATGACAAAAGTTGTATTATATTCAATTCTGTTCTTGTCAATATTTCAGTTTGATAAAAGTACAGAAATAAGCTATCAATTAAAAAACGAAAAGTTAGTTTATCAACTTAAAATGAAAAACGGTAAACAATTGTCGGTTTGCATTGATAAAGACGAGAAATATATTGTTTATAGATATGGTTCAAAAAATAAAATCGAGTTAGAGTATCCAAAAGAAAAAGATTTATCAAGTTTTCAAAAGTTTGAATATTCTGGCTGGAGTAGAGGTGGAGGTATTAAAAATTCTGCAATGGAATTAAAATATCTAGCTTTTACAAATAATGGAATCAAGTATGTTATTTACGACACCTATTTTTCAGAAGTAAACAAATTAGAAGCTGGAATTAAAGTGATGGAATCAGAAAACAAAGTCACAGATATAAAAGGATTGATAAAATCAAGAAAAGGAAATTTATCTGATTTAAAAGATAAAGTAAAACAAGCCGAAGAGTTATATGATTAAACAAAAAAATCGCCTTTTAAAGGCGATTTTTAATGAAGCACTAATTTAATTATTTAGCGTCTGCATATTTTTTAGCAACAGCATCCCAGTTAACCACATTAAAAAATGCGTTAATATAGTCAGGTCTGCGGTTTTGGTAGTTTAAGTAATAAGCATGTTCCCAAACATCTAAACCTAAAATTGGTGTACCTTCGCATCCAATTCCTGGCATTAAAGGGTTGTCTTGGTTTGCAGTAGCACAAACTTCTAACTTACCATTTTTAACACACAACCAAGCCCAGCCCGATCCAAACTGTGTAGCACCCGCTTTGGCAAAAGCATCTTTAAAAGCATCGAATGATCCAAAAGCTTCATTAATTGCAGTAGCTAATTCACCAGTTGGCTCGCCACCTGCATTTGGTGCCATAACTTCCCAAAATAAGTTGTGATTGTAAAAACCACCACCGTTATTACGAACAGGTTTGTTGTTTAAATCTAAATTTGTTAAAATATCTTCGATCGATTTTCCTGCTAAATCAGTTCCTTCAATCGCAGCATTTAAGTTTGTTGTGTATGCTTGGTGATGTTTAGAGTAGTGAATTTCCATTGTTCTAGCGTCAATATGAGGCTCTAAAGCGTCGTAAGAATATGGTAATTTTGGTAATTCGAAAGCCATAACTATAATAGTTTAAAGATTAGTATTATTTTTATTTCAAATTTAAACAAAATACATCGACAACAAAAATTATTATGTGTCTTCTTTGTTAACATTTTTATAAAGTATCTTGGAAAAAAAAGCCTTTACCATTTATAACGCATCGGCAGGCGCCGGAAAAACGCATACGCTTGTAAAAGAGTATCTTAAAATTTTGTTGGGATATTCTAATAAAGACGATGCCTACCGAAACGTGCTTGCAATTACCTTTACAAACAAGGCGGTAAACGAAATGAAATCGCGCATTGTTTCTTGCATTTATGCGTTTACGTTGAACGAAATTCCGCCAAAAGAATACCGATTGCTTGAACAAATTGTTGCCGAAACGCAATTTACAGAAGCCTATATTCGCGAAAAATCTAAAAAGATTTTAAAGAATATTATTCATAATTATGCAGGGTTTGATATTTCTACCATTGATAAATTCACGCATAAAGTAATTCGATCTTTTGCTTTTGATTTGAATTTACCCTTTCATTTTGAAGTTTCGTTAGATACCGAAGCTCTTTTGCAAGAAGCGGTTGATGCCTTAATTTCACAAGCCGGTGTTGATGAAGAATTAACGAAATTATTAGTCGATTTTTCCATAAGTAAGGCCGATGATGATAAAAGTTGGGATGTTACCAACGAATTAATGGAAATTGGGCGTTTGTTGTTGAACGAAAACAATAAACAAGAATTAGAGGCTTTTGAGAATATCGAAATGCAGACGTTTTTGTCGTTGAAAACTTGGTTGCACGATCAGATCAATCAGTTAAAAACCGAAACAGTTGTGTTGGCTCAAAATGCGTTGCAGTTGTTGGAAACAAATGGTATCGATATTAAATCATTTAGTAGGGGGACATTTCCAAACCATTTAATAAGCATAATTGAGGGTAATTTTAATAACGCCAATAAAAAATATTATGAATTTGATGATATTAAAATCAACAAAACCGCAAAAGATAAAGATGAAATAGAGCAATTAATTCCCGATTTATTGGCGATTACTAAAAAAATCTATCCGCTGTTTGGAAAGATCTATTTTTACGAAGCTTTTTTGAAAAATCTGGTACCGCTTTCGTTGTTAAATTCCATAAGCAACGAAATTAAACGTATTCAGAACGAACAACAAATTCTTTCTATATCGCAGTTCAACAAGATTATTTACGAAGAATTAAAAAATCAACCGGCACCATTCATTTATGAGCGATTGGGCGAAAAATACCGACATTTTTTTATTGATGAATTTCAGGATACGTCCGAAATGCAGTGGCAAAATCTGGTTCCGTTGATTGATAACGCGCTTTCCGGCGAAGACGATTTTGGCAAGCAGGGTTCGTTAATGATTGTGGGCGATCCAAAACAGGCAATTTATCGTTGGCGCGGCGGCAAGGCAGAGCAGTTTATGCAGTTGAGCGATGGAGAAAATCCGTTCTCAAATCCGTCAAAAGCAACCGTAAGTTTAGATACTAATTACCGCAGTTTTTCTGAAGTGATCGAATTTAACAACGGAATTTTTAAGTTTTTGGCGAATCAGTTCAATAACGAAGCGTATCAAAATCTGTACGAAAATTATTCGCGCCAAAATACAAATCCCAAAAAAGGCGGTTTCGTAAATATTTCGTTTTTAAACAACGATTTATTGGTTGACGATGAGGTTACAAAAGATGATTTGTATCTGAACGAAGTTTTAAAAACCATTGAAAAGGTGTTGGGGCAAGGTTTTTCGTTAGGCGATATTGTGGTTTTAACGCGTAAAAGTAAAGACGGCGTTAAGGTTGCAAATCATTTAACAAAAAATGGAATCCGCATTTTATCTTCGGAAACTTTGTTGATCAATAACGCTACCGAAGTGCAGTTGATGTTGAATTTGTTACGATTTTTAAAGAACAATCACGACAAAGAAGCAAAAGCACTGATTTTGTATTATGTTGGTCGATTTATTCTGAAAGATGCCAAAGTGCACGATGTGATTGTGAAAGGAATGGCGATGGATAATGAAGCCGATTTTCAGAGTTATCTGCAAACGTTTGGCATTGAAATCAACTTTAAAGAACTCCGTAAAAATAATTTGTATGTGGCTGTGGAATTAATGGTTTCGGCATTTATCCCGACCAAGAAAACGGAAGCTTATGTGCAGTATTTTCTGGATTTGATTTTAGAACGAACCGTTAAAAATCAATCAACAATCGCCGATTTTCTAAATTATTGGGAGCAGAATTATCATAAATTGAGTATTCCATCGCCTGAAAATGAAAACGCCGTGACCTTAATGACGGTTCACAAATCAAAAGGATTGGAATTTCCGGTGGTGATTTATCCCTTTGCCGATGAAGATTTTTCGAAATCACGCGATAAAATTTGGGTCGATTTAGAAGAAAATGATCAGTTGGTTATCCCGAAAGCATTGGTCGATCTTAAAAACGACGTAAAAATGTATGGTGAAACTGCGCAACGTTTGTTCGATCAAAAAAAGCAGGAAGAACTGCTTGATAATTTAAATGTTTTGTACGTGGCGTTAACGCGTGCCGAAGAACAATTATACATTATCAGCAATTACAAACGATCAAAAACCGGAACATTGCCAAACACATTAGCTTCATTTTTTGTGACTTATTTGGAAGATTTAGGTCGATTTTCTGAAAGTGAATTGAGTTACGATTTTGGCGAAGCAATTAAAGTGTCTGAAGAAAAAACCGATGAACTTTTAAAACCGATCGTGATAAAATCGGTAGAGAAACCAATCGATCAATCGGTAATAAAAATTGCAAAGCGCGAAGCAATAATGTGGGATACTAAACAACAACACGCCATAGAAAAAGGAAATTTAATACACGAACTGTTGGCAGAAATTATTACGGTTGATGATATTGCTTTTGTTGTTAAAAATGCGGTATCGAAAGGAATGTTGCCTGTAACGGAAGAAAGTGAAATATCAGAAAAAATCGCGGAAATTGTTCAGCATGCAGAGTTGCAACCTTTTTTCAATAAAGAAAATATCATTTATAACGAACGACCAATTTTGCATGAATCGTTCAAAAACATAAAACCCGATCGTGTTGTCATAAGTGGAAACAAAGCTTATATCATCGATTATAAAACGGGTGAAGAACAAGCTAAATATAACAAACAGATTAACGATTATGCCTTAGCAATTGAAGAAATGGGCTACGAAATCGCAAAAAAGACGCTGTTGTATATTCAAGACGATTTAAAAATAATAAATTTGTAACCTATCAATCTTAAAATAAAAAACAAATCATAAAATTATGTACGGAGCTATTAAAGGGTTTTTACAAACAGAAATCGATACCATTAAAGACAATGGTTTGTATAAAAAAGAACGCATTATAACATCGCCTCAAGGTGCCGAAATTACCATTAGTACAGGTGAAACGGTTTTAAATTTTTGTGCGAATAACTATTTGGGATTGTCATCGCACCCAGAAGTGGTTCAGGCAGCTAAAGATGCTTTGGATACACATGGTTTCGGAATGTCTTCTGTAAGATTCATTTGCGGAACTCAAGATATTCATAAAAAATTAGAACAAGAAATTGCAGATTTTTACGGAACCGAAGATACTATTTTGTATGCAGCTGCTTTTGATGCAAATGGTGGTGTTTTTGAACCTTTGTTGGGTGCCGAAGATTGTATTATTTCTGATAGCTTAAATCACGCGTCGATTATTGATGGAGTTCGTTTGTGTAAAGCAGCGCGTTACCGTTACGAAAATAACGATATGGCAGATCTTGAAAAGCAGTTGCAACAAGCAGTTTCCGATGGTCGCCGTTTTAAATTGATTGTTACAGACGGAGTTTTCTCTATGGACGGATTGGTTGCTCCACTTGATAAAATTTGCGACTTAGCAGATAAATATGACGCTATGGTTATGGTTGATGAATGCCACGCAGCCGGATTTATTGGTGCTACAGGCAAAGGAACGTTAGAAGCTAAAAACGTAATGGGTCGTGTAGATATTATTACCGGAACCTTAGGTAAAGCTTTAGGTGGCGCAATGGGCGGATACACAACTGCTAAAAAAGAAATCATTGAAATATTACGTCAGCGTTCACGTCCGTATTTGTTTTCAAATTCATTAGCTCCTTCAATTGTTGGTGCATCTTTAAAAGTGTTCGAATTATTAAAGAAAGATACCAAACTAAGAGATCAGTTAGAGTGGAACACCAATTACTTTAAAAAAGGACTTAGAGAAGCAGGGTTAGATTTCATTGATGGTGATTCTGCAATTGTTCCGGTTATGTTGTACGATGCTAAGTTGTCTCAAGTAATGGCAGATAAATTATTAGAAAAAGGCATTTATGTTATTGGGTTTTTCTTCCCGGTAGTACCAAAAGATAAAGCACGTATTCGTGTGCAATTATCGGCTGCACACACACAAGAACATTTAGATAAAGCCATCAAAGCCTTCACTGAAGTAGCCAAAGAGTTAGGAGTAGTTTAAAAAATCTTATAAAAATGTTAAAGGTTTCACCAATTTATTTTGTATATTCGTTGAAAGAATTTATTTTTGTGAAAATATTACGTAAAGTAGAAAATTGAATAGTTATGAAACAATTAAAAGTATTTGCAGCTGCTTTGTTATTAGCTGGTACAGCTACACAAGCGCAAAATGCTGATCAACCATGGGCTATTACCGTGGGTGTTAATGCTTTGGACGGTGGGCGTTCAAGTGTTGCCACAGACTTTGCAGATCGTTTTGGTCAATATTTCCAAACAGATAACTGGAGTATTTTGCCATCAGCTTCGGTTTTAAACGTATCTCGTTATTTAGGTGCTAACTTCTCTTTCGGTGTTACAGGTTCTGTAAACAAAATGAAAAGAGTGGTAATGGATGCTAATAGCAACCTAATTGGTGCGGATTTTAACGGACAAAGAAGAATTGATGCAGCAGATTTGATGTATTACGGAATTGATGGTCAATTCAAATACAGTATCGGTGGATTAATCGGTTCTAAATGGTTTGATCCTTCTATTCACGTTGGTGGAGGATACGCTTTTTTAGGAAAAGCATCTTCTGGTAATGTTAATGGTGGTTTAGGTTTAACATTTTGGTTAACTGAAAACATTGGTTTAAACTTATCATCTACTTATAAACATCAGTTAGAAGACGATGGTGTAGTAAGAGCAAATGATGTTTCTGTTCCAACTCACTTACAACATACAGCTGGTGTGTCTTTCCGTTTTGGTGGAAAAGATACAGATGGTGATGGTATCTTAGACAAATATGATGAGTGTCCAGAAGAAGCAGGTTTAAAACAATTCAACGGTTGTCCTGATAGAGATTTAGATGGTATTCCTGATCATTTAGATCAGTGTCCTGATGTATTTGGTGAAGCTCAATACAACGGATGTCCTGATACAGACGGAGATGGTGTGCCTGATCATGAGGATGCTTGTCCAGAAGAAGCAGGATTAAAACAATTCAACGGATGTCCTGATACAGACGAAGATGGAATTCCAGATGCACAAGATGATTGTCCTGAAGTTGCTGGTCCAAAAGAAAATAACGGTTGTCCATGGCCAGATACAGACGGAGATGGTGTGCCAGATCATTTAGACGAATGTCCAGAAGTTGCTGGTCCTGCATCTAATAAAGGATGTCCA
>CAMLFV010000086.1 GCA_946479395.1 uncultured Flavobacterium sp.
AAAGACTGGTCAATTTACACTGGAATTAGGTGGTCAATTTGACCGTTTTTTCCAATATATCACTTATCTAAGATTCACTTATGTTTTACCACAACCTAGAAGAAGACTAAACTAAAATTTAAGACCTACTTTTTAGCCACAGATTCAACAAACTCAGATTTAACTGCAGTTGCAAATTCATCTTCCTTATCTGCGACAACAGAAAATTCGAAAACAGGTCTTCCTCCCACTCCTTCGTAATTTGTGATCTGGGTGGCACCAAACTCTTCTGCGGTGTTCAATACTGCATCAATTCCTTTTTCATTGTTTAGTGTGACCACAACCTTTGACAACTCTTGATTCATAGCGTAATATTTTTTTATAGAGCATCTTAAATTTACAAATTAATGACCAGTATTACAAAGTACAACAAACACTTTACAATAAGTTTGCCTGTTAAAACATTTAAGTTCAGTATGATTGTGTTACAGAATATGATTTTTTTGTAACTTCATATAAAATAAAAAATTGCAAACTATGAAAAAAACAGTTTTATTATCAGTGCTTTTTACAGCAGCAACCGTTCTATGCTCATGCGACATGAAAAAAGGCAAAGACAAAGACGGCGGAACGGCAGAAATTGAAAATACGGATCTTGTTGCGAGTGGAACGTATGAAGGAAAAGCAAAAGAAGTAGATGCAGAAGAGCAGGAAATATACGTTGAAACAGCGGACGGAAAGATACTTGAGCTTTACTTTGACAACGCTACAAGACTGACGAAGGGCGGTAAGACCGTAGCTTTTACCGAGCTTAGGAAAGGCAGTAAACTTAAGGTAACGGTAGAAAACAACGGTAACAGCCTAAAACCCGTTGAAGTTGTAATCTTAGACTAGTTACCGAGCTGACACTTTAATTATTAATTCTACCTAACTATTTATCCTTCCTATAACGGGAAGGATTTTTTTACAAGTGACTTATACCTACAGTTAATCTTTAAACCGTAAGAAGAATTATAAGACCCCTACGCCAGACCGTCTTCAAACTTGATAAAACAATTATAATGTATAAAAGTAGACAATTGCGAAGAACAGGATATGGTTCTATATTATTGAGTAATATTGAAAACTGCAATTAAAGAGATGCCCGAAGGTGCATACGGGCATTGTTAGGTGAAACATACTTTGATGCGATGTTTACACATTTATAAAATTATTAATAATATTTTATCAGCGTAACACTGGATGTTATTTCTGAAATTTCATGACACCATGCTGGTACAACCAAAACAGCAAGCCACCGGAAAGGTAGCAAAGGACATCCCACCAGTCGGCAGTCTACCTGCTGTTGAACTGTGGCAAAATATATTCGAAAACAATACTGTAGAAAAGCACACAAGTTGCAACAATACCTAACCGTAAGAAAACTGTTGTACCGGTAAAAACGCCCCACAACAGTTGCACAGCGAACAGGTTAATGGGTATTATTAGCAGATCATTTAAATGATTGTTTACAAACAGCGGTAATTTAATACCCAACTTTTGCATGATGTAGACCGATATACCAATAATGTCGAGAAAAATGAAGGGATACAGTATTTTTTTCATCCCGCAAAGACACTCAGTATAAGGGCGATTAGCGTAGTTACGCCGATAAAAACCAGCCAAATACTCTTCATACCTGCCGCCAGCCACCTGACAGGAGCTGAATTATGATTCTTCATGCGTTCATAAATTCCGTTTTTATCGGTTTCGCTGCTCTTTGTAAGTGCATCTTCCCTTTCCTGTAACTGCTTTTCCCTGCGCGTTTCAGATATCATCAAAGATGTACCACATACAGCACAGTGTTCCCTGTTTAAATTAAACTTGCTACAATTTGGGCATTTTATATAATTCATAGTTGATTTAATTTTTTAATGTGCTTATTTTAATTTTAATACGATCAGTAAGGTCTAAAACCAACTGTTTCTAAAGACTTTTACTTTAACCTATAATTGTCTTCACTGCTTATAAACATATTGTTCTGCTCTTCTAAAACAATGGCGATGTACCTGTCATAATGCTTAAGCACGTCGGAGATCAATTCGTTCTTTGTAAACAAACTTACATCGTATCCCGGACGATCGTCACCAAAATAAGATTTCGGGTAAAACAGCTGATGCTGTTCTGCATCGGGCATATTGTCGTCAAAAATATATTCCGATATAATGCGTGATTCAACCTTTACGCCGTAAATAAAGTTATTGATCCGATCGTTCCTTACCTGTATTTCAAAGCATTCGGGATTATCAGACGTTTTAACTACAGCCACCACATTGTTGCGCAGAAATTCTTCCTGCAACTCAGCAAATGCCGCTTTCACTACAGTATTCATGAAGTAGTTGACCGTAGTACGGTCTTTAAACGAAACGATCTGCCTTAACCTCTGCTTCCACGACGTACCCGTCCACGGAACAGTGGTCACGGCAAATTCACGTTCGTAGTAACTTCGATCGACCGATAATGCCTTTACAAGGCTGACGATGAAAAGCAGCATAATGATTGAAAAAGGAAGCGCGGTGATCAGGGTCATACTCTGTAAGGCATCAAGACCGCCGACCTTCAATAGCAGCAAAGCCAATCCGCCCAGCAGCACACCCCAGCCGATTGTTTGCCATTTGGGGGAAATGCGCGCATTTTTAGTAGCAATGCTGTTCATTACGAACATTCCGCAATCGGCAGAGGTAACAAAGAATATGATAATAATTATAATAGTAAGGATGCTTGCAACGGTACTGAACGGCAGGTATTCCAGAAAACGAAACATCAGCGCATCGGGATCACCTGCCAGGCTGCTTAATCCGCCGTTAGCGATATTCATATCAAACCATATCGCACTATTTCCGAAAACCGTCATCCAGACAAAGTTAAAAAGTGTGGGAATTATAAGGACGGCTGCCACAAATTCACGGATGGTGCGTCCTTTTGATATACGTGCAATAAAGATGCCCACGTATGGTGACCAAGAGATCCACCACGCCCAATAAAGGATCGTCCAGTCGTAAAACCATAGTTTGGTGTTTTCTTCATAAACATGCGTATTAAACGTAAGGCTGAAAAAGTTGTTGATGTAGTTGCCGATGCCATCGGTTAAACTTCCGATAATATATATGGAAGGTCCCAGGATGAGCACAAAAACAAGCAGTATAAGTACCGCTATGATGTTTACGCTGCTTAACAGCTTAACTCCTTTATCCAGACCACTTACTGCAGATATAACTGCGAGGGATACAAGAACCGCTACTATAAGAGCCTGGTACATAAAACTGCTTTCAGGCAATATATTAAGTGTACGCAGCCCCGAATTAATCTGTACGACCCCGAAACCAAGCGTTGTGGTAATGCCGAAAAAGGTACTGCACAGAGCGAAAACATCAATTGCATTTCCCCACTTCCCCTTAATTTTATCCTTTAAAAGCGGGTAAAAACAGCTGCGCAATGATAGGGGAAGCCTGTAACGGTACGAAAAATAAGCAAGCGAGAGCCCTACCACGCCGTATATAGCCCATGCATGTACACCCCAGTGAAAAAAGGTGTACATCTGCGCATTCTTAGCGCGCTGTACCTGTGAGCCTGCTGCAAAAACATCATTTGAAAAATGTTGTATGGGTTCGGCAACACTAAAATACATAAGTCCGATTCCCATACCTGCGGCAAACAACATGGATATCCATGAGAAGAAAGAATATTCCGGCTTACTATTATTGCGCCCCAGCCTTATGCTGCCATACCTGCCAACCATAAGGTAAATTAAAAAGATAACAAAAGCCGTTACCGACCAGACATAAATCCAGTTAAGGTTTACGAATATAAACTGTTTGACCTGATTAAGCAGGTTATTTGTTAATGCCGGAAAAACTGCCGACAGTAATGAAACTGCTATTATAAAAAGCATGCTTGGGATTATAACCCCTTTGCTAAGGGTTGTTCTAAGTCTTGGTAAATTCATTTCATAGCTTTTAAATTATGAACATTTTGGGTGTTCTATTCATAAAGTTAAGGATTTCATATAAGAAGAGGACAATGAATTTTGAGATTTTATTACACCAGAATACACTTATGGCTGTAAAAACGACAGTAGTTAACAACGAAGATTGCAAAAAAAGATACCATTAAGATAATTTACCTATATTTATTATTAGAATTTGAACTATTAAACCGTACTATAAAACAAGCTAAAACATGTACAGCACAAACGATCAGTCAAAAAGCAGACTTGACCTGATAAGGCAGCGACTTTACATAATAATCTACGGCGTGAACACACCGGCTGGAAAAGCATTCGACATAGGTCTGCTGATTGTCATACTTTTAAGCGTATTCACGATAATGGCTGAAACCGTGGAAGGTATCGACCATAAATTTCACCAAGAGCTAATCGTACTGGAATGGATCTTTACCATTGTATTTACAATTGAATATCTTACAAGAATTTTTGTAAGTAAAAAACCACTGCGCTATATCTTCAGTTTTTACGGCATAATAGACCTGCTATCGATACTGCCGATGTTTTTTTCGTTGTTCCTTGCGGGAAGCCATATTTTGAGCAGTTTCAGGATTTTAAGACTGCTAAGACTTTTCAGGGTTTTCAGGCTGATAGAATTTATGGAAGAATCATCACGCTTAAAAGTAGCACTGCTTGCCAGCAGGGCAAAGATTATGGTATTCCTATACACGGTACTTATAATTTCGGTACTTATAGGAACGCTCATGTACTATATCGAAGGACCTGAAAACGGCTTTACAAGCATACCTAAAAGCGTTTTCTATACCATAGTAACCCTAACTACCGTAGGTTACGGGGATATGGTGCCCACCACCGCATTGGGACAGTTTTTTTCCATGATACTTATGGTAACCGGTTACGGCATAATTGCAGTACCTACAGGTATAGTTGGAGTTGAAATTGCCAAAGAAGTAGGCAGAAAATTAAACAGCAACAGCGAACAGCAAAAATTTCACACCAGCCTGAACGGCATTGTGTGCGCACACTGTAACAAGGAGGGGCACAGAAACGATGCAGATTACTGTTACAGCTGCGGACATCATTTAAAAAGCTAAAACTAGGTTTATGAGTAAAATTTTTGATTTCATCAACCTTCACAATGGTGAAGAAGATAAGGAAAAAGTATTGGATAATGTTACGGCGAACATATCATTCCGAGGGTCGAACCTTTGGATATTAGCCTGTGCGATACTCATAGCTTCGGTAGGACTGAATGTAAACTCTACAGCTGTAATTATTGGAGCCATGCTGATATCGCCGCTCATGGGCCCGATTCTGGGTGCAGGATTTGCTTTAGGAACCTACAACTTCAGGCTTTTAAGAAAATCGATAAAAAACCTGCTGATTGCTACCGTTGTAAGCTTGACCGTATCTGCACTCTATTTCTACATAAGCCCTTTTAAAGATGTACAGTCGGAACTGCTGGCAAGGACTTCGCCAACCATTTATGATGTATTGATTGCTTTTTTTGGAGGGCTTGTAGGGGTTATAGCCATCACACGGGTGGAAAAAGGAAACCCTATTCCAGGTGTTGCTATTGCAACCGCACTGATGCCGCCATTATGCACCGCCGGATACGGACTGGCAACGTTGAACGCTAGCTATTTTTTCGGTGCTTTCTACCTATATACCATCAATTGTTTCTTTATATGCATCGCTACCTTTTTTGTTATTAAATATCTTAAATACCCCGCAGCTAGCACTGTGGATCCAAAAAATGCACAAAAAATAAGATATGGTATTACTGCAATAATGATGATAATGATAATTCCCAGCTTTTATCTGGCTTATAACCTTTTTCAGGAAAAGCGCTTTACAAAAACCGTGGACGAATTTATTAACCTGGAGTTTGGCAGCAGGGGTTACACGGTAATCTATCAGAAGCTGAACTACAATTCAAACCCTAAAACGGTAGACATTGCCTTTTTAAACAAGAAACTGACCCCAGAGGAAATGAAGCTTTACAACAGGATGCTTGCCGACAAAGGTGTGAGAAATACGGTACTAAACTTTAGACAGGATGATGCCGACCTAAAGAGCGAGATTTTAAAAGAACTGGGTAAACAAGACCATACGCTTACCGAAAAAGACGTTACAATAAATAATTTGAGGACAGAGTTGAACCGTTATAAGGTTGAAGAACCCGGATTACGAAAAGAAATGGAAATTCTTTTTCCAGAACTGCAATCGGTTACCTTAGGTAAAATTGAAAGGTACGTTGAAACGGACAGCGCTAAAATGGAATGGCTGGTTCTTTACAGAACACAGAACGAAAAAGAAACAGCAGACAGCCCTAAGATCAGACAGTGGCTTAGCGAACGGTTAAAGACCAAAAACATTTTGTTGATCAATGAAACCATTACAAATAAGCCAGATTAGCAGTAATTGTATGCTAAAAATAAAGTCAATAAATTAATTATCTATTTCCCATCTTAAAGTTTTTAAGAAACCTGTAAATATCATCGTTGGCACCATAAATTACAAGGACATCCTTACTTTGGATTACCGTTGATGATGAGGGAAAACCCTGAACCTGGGGTACAATTTTGTACTGTCCCAAAAAGCTGGCTTCTTCCTTATTCTTAATAATGGTCATTACCAGAATATTGTGCTGCTTTTTGAACTGCACCTCATCGAATGTTTTGCCGACAAGTTCAGCCGGCGTAAGAACCTCTATGATGCTGTAATCCTTGTTGAGTTCGAAGGAATCGACAACACCTTCGACATTAAGCTTTTTGGTCCACCTTTCGGCAGATTCAGATTCAGGCCTTATGATCTCGGACACACCTATTGCCTGCAGAACGTTTTCGTGCAGCGAACTTATGGAACGGCTTATAAGCCTTTTTACGTTCTTATTTTTAAAGATGGCCGTAGCCATAATATTGGCGCCTTCGTTTTCACCAATACTGACAATAACTATATCTGTATTGTTCAACGGCAGCTTACTTATTGCCAATTCGTCTGTGGCATCCATACAGACAGTATACGAAAGTTTTTCCTTTAAAGATTCTACTTTCTGCATATCGTTATCCACGCCAATTATTTCGTGTCCGAGTTTGGACATCTTCTTTGCAAGGGCTGCTCCGAAATTACCCAAGCCGATAATTATTACCTTCATAAACAAATTAAATTAAAATATCGTCTGACGGATAAGCATAACCGGAGTTTCCGGTTGCTTTCTTAAAAAATGCCATCAGGATGGTTATCATGGAAACCCTTCCGATAAACATAATCGCAATTATGACCACCTTACTGGGTTCAGACAATTCAGGTGTAACATTGAGCGAAAGACCGACCGTTGAATAGGCAGAAAAAGCTTCAAATGCCACATCGGTCAGGCTAAGGTGACTGTCGAACTTTGTTATTAAAAATATTCCCAAGCCGATAACCAGAAAAGACAGGGTCATTGTGGCAAATGCCTTCTGCACATTTATAGGATTGAGCTCTCTATTAAAAATTTCTATTTTAGACTTTCCCCTTGCAATATTTATGAAGTTAAGTACACCTATTGCAAAAGTACTTGTTTTTATACCACCACCAGTGGAAGCGGGCGAAGCACCGATCCACATTAAAAGTATTACCAGTAAAACAGAAGAGAAATGAAGCTGGGAAAAATCAATGGTATTAAAGCCTGCAGTTCTAGGTGTTATTGCAAGAAATACAGCAGAAACAAATTTTCCAAAACCGTGATGGGGAGCCAATGTACGGTAATATTCTTCGAAAAAAAGTATGATTACGGCTACCCCGAGAATCGTAATTGAAGTTACCAGGTTTACTTTGGAACTAAGCGTAAATACCCAATTACGGCGTACATTTTCGTTATGAACCAGACGCGAAACAATTCTGCGGAAAAGATACTGTGTGTACCTTAGAAGATTTATAAGGATAGGAAAGCCGATACCCCCGAGGAAAATCAAAATGATCAAGACTCCCTGAAAATTATAATTGTAAACAAAATCAGCATTCATTGCTCCAGCCGGAAGTGTAGAAAATCCCGCATTACAAAATGCGGAAATAGAATGGAACACACTGAAAAAAACCTTATCCAGAAAGTCCATGGAATTATTATCAATTGATAGATAAATCATTAAGGCACCAATTCCTTCAATGGAGAACGTTAAATAAATAATACGCTTAACAAATTCAAACACCTCACTTAAAGAATCATTATTTGCAATGCTTCCCAAAGCAATCTGGTTTTCATAAGAACTGTTTCCCTTAAAAAAATAAGCTATATAACCTGCGAAAGTCAGTATACCCAAACCGCCCATCTGAATCAGTATCATAATAAGAAAATGACCAAACCCTGTGAACTGCACATGGGTATCAACCACGGTAAGTCCGGTAACACATACAGCACTTGTAGAAGTAAAAAGCGCATCAAGGAAAGATAGCGGTATATTTGAAGCATTAGGCAGCATAAGCATCAACGCGCCACCAAAGACAAGTCCCATAAAACTAATGATGAAAAGCTGCGGAGGCGTGATGAATGACCGCTTAAAATTAAAACTCGGAGTCGCAATTTCCCTAATTAATTTTAAGATTACTGCCATTTGAAGGTACCTGCTTACAAAATAAAAATCGTAATCAGCCAGCTGCCTGTAAATACAATAGCAAATAAACAATAGGCTTACGATATCAAAAACAAGTACCCGTGCTATTGCGGCTTCCCTTGGTGCTGAATATTTAAATACCGTCTTAAGTATTCCAACGAACAACAAACCAATGAAAAATACATTAACATACACTTTATATTCTGCCGGAAATCCAAATCCCACCATCGCCAATAACACCGTTATTGCCAAAATATAAAAAATGGTAAGGACAATACCTGTCAACCTATTATTTAGAATCGACTTAAACAAACCTTTTGAGTAAAGTATTGGTAAAAAACATCTTAGAAAAATTTATCGTGACTTCTTAGAATTTGCCTTAAGCAGGATAAAGCCTGCCGTACCTGCAATAACAGAAGTTAATAAGACCGACAGCTTAGCTTCTGAAACAAATAATGGATCTTTAAACGAAAGGATCGAAATAAATATGGACATTGTAAAACCTATACCCGCCAGTAACCCCACACCTACTATATGCATCCAATTACTGCCTTCTGGCAAAGAAGCGATACCTGTTCTTTTGCATATCCAGGATGTTATAAAAATCCCTACAGGTTTACCTGCCAGAAGACCGAAAAATATGCCCAATCCCAGTGGAGACGTAAGTCCGTGCAGCATTTCAGCCTGCATTGTTATGTTTGTATTAGCAAAAGCAAATATGGGAATAATAAGAAAGTTTACAGGTTTAACCAATGCATGTTCCAACCTTTCCAAAGGTGACTCGACAGCCGTGTCATTCGTAGGCAGTGTCATAGCCACCATAACGCCGGCAATTGTTGCATGGATACCCGAATGATGAATAAAGTACCACACAAAAACTCCCGGGATTAAATACAGATACGGATTTTTTACGTTACGTCTGTTCATTATCACCAATACAGCCATAAACGCAGCTGCATAGCCCATATATGCAATTTCAATACCAGAAGAGTAGAAAAACGCGATAACAAGAATTGCAATTAGGTCGTCAACTATCGCCAAAGCGGCAAGAAAGATTTTCAGGCTTACAGGTACCCTTTTATCCAGCAAGGAAATTACTGCAAGAGCAAAAGCAATATCGGTAGCCATCGGTATAGCCCAACCCGATGATGTTTCGTAACCTGCATTCAACATAGTAAATATAGCTGCAGGTACCAATGCGCCTCCTATAGCACACAGTATGGGTAACAATGCCTTTTTTGGGGAAGAAAGTTCTCCTTCAACCACTTCCCTCTTGATCTCTAATCCTACCAGTAGAAAGAAGACCGCCATAAGACCGTCATTTATCCACATTGATACAGAATAGTTCAGATGAATATGATCGTTTTCGAAACCGATCACCGTATCTAAAACATCCTGCAGCTGCTGTGCCAGGGGAGAATTAGCTACTGCAAGCGAAAGTATAACGCAAAGAAACAGTAAGATGCCTCCGAAATTGTTTGATTTGACGAAATCTTTAAATACGTTTAAATTAATATTACTATTCATACTGTAGATTTTTTAAGCCCTGCAAAAGTACGGTTACTTTTTTAAAATTATATTATTAATACTTTTTATCGCTTTTTAGAGCTTTCCCAATATTCGACATTCTCCAGATTCAGAACGGCATTGTCAAACTGTGGGTCTTCACCCAGTTTCTTCTGTTTTTCATAATCATCTGCCACTGCCACTGCCTTTTTATAAAGCAACAGGATGGCTATAAGGTTCATCCATGCCATAAGACCGACACCGATATCCCCCAATGTCCAGGCAACCTTGGCAGAGTTAACACAGCCCAGATAGACTGAAAAAAGAATAAGGATACGCAGGATCCATATTGCATACTTGGACTTCCTGCCTTTAAAAAGAAAGTCGATATTGGACTCCGCTATATAATAATAGGCCATGACCGTGGTAAAAGCAAAAAACATTAATGCCACCGCTACAAATTCATTTCCAAAGGCAGGAAAGTGAACACTTACCGCATTCTGGGTAAATGCAGCTCCCGCCTCAATACCCGGTAAATTTTCAACTATGTATCCGGAGTCTGAATCCATTACGTTGTACTGGTTGGTAAAAAGAATCATAAGGGCTGTTGCTGTACAAACGAAAAGCGTATCAACATAAACCGAAAAGCCCTGTACCAACCCTTGTTTGTAAGGATGCGAAACCTCGGCAGCGGCAGCGGCATGAGGTGCCGTTCCCTGCCCCGCTTCATTGCTGTATATACCGCGCTGCACACCCCAGCTGATTGCAGATCCTACAATACCTCCAAAGGTAGCATCTACACCAAAAGCAGAATTAAATATCAGAGAGAACATTTCAGGTACTCTGGAAACATTCAATGCAATAATTACCAACGCCATAACTATGTAGGAAACCGCCATGAACGGCACAACTATTTCTGCTACGCTGCTTATCCTTTTAACACCACCAATTATAATTGTCGCGAGTAAAAGACAGACCGCAACGGCTGTGTACACGGTATCAACATTAAAAGCTTTTTCCACGGCAAGTGCTATACTGTTACTCTGCACACTGGGAAGCAGAAAACCGCAGCTTATCACAGTAGCCAATGCAAACAATACGGCAAACGGTCTGCTTTTCAAGCCTTTCAAGATGTAGTATGCTGGTCCGCCCCTAAATTCGCCCTTGCTTACTTCTTTATAAGTTTGAGCCAGCGTAGCCTCAATGATTGCAGAAGCACTTCCCAGAAATGCTATAGTCCACATCCAGAATATTGCACCTGGACCACCCATTGCAATGCCTGTTGCGACACCGGCAATGTT
>CAMLFV010000087.1 GCA_946479395.1 uncultured Flavobacterium sp.
GTGTTTTTGATTTTGCATGAAGATGAAATTGAAATGAGTAATCATAAATTCAAATCAATTTTTAATAGCATTGCAGAATTTTACATTCAACACCAAAATTGGAATTTAGAAACATATCTTAAAACTATTAATCCTCAAAATGCGGAAGATGTTACATCAATTATTATGAATGACGAACGTCATAACTTACATAATTGGGAAAAGCAGAATATTATAGTAAAAACAAAAGATATGTCAATTGATCAATTAGTATCTGAAACTATTTTAACTTATAGAAATGTTTTAGTTTTTCAGTTAGTTAAAGATATACAGCAAAAAGCTTTAACTAATATGAATATTACTCACTCTAATCTTTTGGAAGAAATTAGAGATTATAATATCTTAAAAAATTTATTAAACAAACTACTTGGAAGAGTAACTTCTAATTATTTTTAAAGTATTCAGCCTGTAACGAATTAGGTAGAGTAATGTCGAGGTTTAGTTGATTTTAACTTAAGTAACTCTAACAGAGTTTGGAACTCTGTTAGAGTTATATTTTTTACCTTAAAAAACTTCAACCTAAAACTTTACCTCATCAGAAATTTCACAAACCGGAATCGGGTTCATTTTATGTTGGTTAATTGTATGTAAACGCTTGTAAATCTTAAAAACTTCTAATTCTCGATCGGTAAAATCAGCTTCGGTTTTACCGGCGTCAAAAGCTTTCATGGCAAACTCTAACTCATCATAATTAGCACCCAATTGATCTTCGTCTGATCTATCGTCGCCAAACAGACCATCGGTAGGTTTTGCCTTGATAATATTCTGGGTAATTCCTAAATAAGCCGCTAACATTCTAACTTCAGACTTCATTAAATCGGCAATCGGACTCAAATCAACGCCTCCATCGCCGTATTTCGTAAAAAATCCAACGCCGAAATCTTCAATCTTATTACCTGTTCCTGCTACCAAAAAACTGTTGATTCCTGCAAAATAATACAAAGTCGTCATACGCAAACGCGCGCGCGTATTTGCCAATGTTAAATTTAAAACCGGTAAATTATCTGTTTTTGGCAACGTAGCACTCATTAAATCAAACGTAGCGGTTAAATCGGCAATGGTATTTGTTACGTTTTCATAGGTGTCTTTTAAAAACTGAATGTGTTCCTGCCCACGCGAAACCTGACTTGGAGCCTGATGTATCGGCATTTCAATACACAACGTAGGAAAACCAGTTTTGGCACATAAAGTAGAAACTAAAGCAGAATCAATTCCGCCCGAAATTCCTACCACAAAACCTTTTACTTTAGCATTTTCGGCATACGTTTTTAGCCAGTTAACAATGTGGTTTACTATTTTTTCAGAATTTATCTTTTTATCTTCCATTGCAAATTTTTGATTAACTATATTTGTGATTTAAAATTATAAAATCTATCGCTTTTTACGATGAAAAACACGTTTTATTTACTGCTTTGTTCGATATTTTTTGTAGCATGCCAAAAAGAAAATGCTGTAAACAAAGAGGTTTTAAATATTCCTGTTGAAGCACAAATCGATCGTTTTGATCAGGAATTCATGCAAACATCTCCGGAAAATTTCAGTGCGTTGAAACAAAAATATCCTTTGTTATTAAGCGAAAATGTACCTGATTCGGTTTGGTTCAACAAAAAAAACGATACCTTATTTAACGAATTATACAGCGAAACGCAAAAGCAGTTCAAAGATATATCTGCCTTAAAAGAAGAGCTAACATTACTTTTCAAACACATAAAATATTACTATCCTAACGAAAATCCGGGTAGGGTAATCACTGTTTTATCTGAAGTTGACATTACCAGCCGTGCCATTTACACCGATTCTGTTTCAATTATTTCGTTGGATACATATCTGGGTAAAAATCATAAATTTTATGTAGATTTTGACTCGTACACTTTAGGCGATTTTGAACCAAGCAGAATTGTTGTTGACTTGGCAGGTAATTTTGCTTTACAGAAAGTTCCGCAAACACAAGACAGACAGTTTTTAAGTAAGATGATTTACTGGGGAAAAATTATGTATATGAAAGAAATGCTGTTGCCGGAAGTTAGCGATGCGTTAAAAATGAATTATACCGAAGACCAATTAAAATGGATTGAAGCTAACGAAACGCAGGTTTGGAAGAATTTTGTTGAAAACAAATATCTGTATGATAATGATCCTAAATTAGTTGCGCGTTTTATTCAGCGTGCGCCGTTTTCTAAATTTTATTTGGAACTGGATCAAGAATCGCCAGGAAGCGTTGGTGTTTACATAGGTTGGCAAATTGTGCGTTCGTACATGAAAAATAATAACGTAACTTTGCAGGAACTAACATTAAAAGATGCTAAAACTATTTTTGAGCAATCTAAATACAAACCTAAAAAGTAATGGCTAACAACACATCTACAATTAAAATAAACGTATCGGTTGACGAAAATAAAGTTCCTGATGATATTAGATGGACAGCAACCGACGGCGGTATAGAAAACGAACAGGCAAAGGCAATGTTGCTATCAATCTGGGATAGTAAAGTTCAGGAAACATTAAGAATTGATTTATGGACAAAAGAAATGCCGGTTGATGAAATGAAGGTGTTTTTTCACCAAACTTTAGTGGCAATGGCTGATACTTTTGAACGTGCTACCGACGATTAAAAGATGAGCGATACCATGCGTGATTTCTGTGCATATTTTGCCGAAAAATTAGAGCTTCACAAAAAGTAAGATCCATAGAAGCAATTATGAAGAATCAGGCTTCAAAGATGAAACTTTCTCAGATTGTTTTCATTATAAGCGTATTTACAACTATTTACTGGCTGGTTGCGTTTAACACAAACGTTTACCGTTATGCATTTACAGGAGCTATCTTCGATATGACTTCTTTTTTGCTTATGATTAGTTTATACACGCTGCCTTTTTTAATAATTGCGTTGATTTTACGTCTAAAACAAAGAACTCCTAAATTACATTATGTTAGTTTAGGGCTTCTTTTATTTATGCTGATTTTAGTATTTGCTGTTTATCAGTAGTTAAGTTCTACCTTAAACTCTTTAAGATTTTATTGAAGTTTTTAGATTTTTTAACCTTGCCTTTGTCGGTTAATATTAAACACGCATAATTAGGATAGCTTTTTAGTAACTCCAAACCTTTTTCGTACCCAAGAACCATAATAGAAGTACTTAAACCATTAGCGATTTCGGCATTTTCTCCAATTACGGTAACGCTTATTAAACCTGAAGCAGGCATACCCGTTTTTGGATTGATAATATGCGAATAACGTTTACCGTTAAATTCTACATACTTTTGATAATCGCCTGATGTGGTAATTGCAGCATTGGTAACTTCGAGAATTTTTAAAGATTTATGAAGTTTAAACGGATTAGTAATGCCTATTCTCCAAGGTTTATTATTAGGTTGTGTTCCCCAAATTGCCATATCGCCCGATGCATTTACGATACCGGCGTTTACATTTAGCTGCTGCATTAACAATTTACCTTGGTCTGCAGCGTAACCTTTACCTGTTGCGCCAAAACCAATTTTCATTCCGGGTAATTTTAAAAAAATGGTCGAGTTTAGTTCATTCAATTCAATGTTTTTGTAGCCGACTTTCTCAATCGCCTTTAAAAGCATTTCTGGTGATGGAAGTTTCTCCATAGAATCGTCGAATTTCCAAATTTTATCCATTGCGGCAATGCTGATATCAAAAGCTCCGTTAGTAATTTCAGAAAAAAATAAAGCCCGTTTGGTTAAATCAAAAACCTCTTTATCAACTTTTACCGGTTTAATTCCTGCATTTCTGTTAACTTCTGATATTTGTGACGACGGTTCCCATTCCGAGATTAAATTTTCAATCCTAACAATTTCATCAATTACCAAATTAATGTTCTTTGTAGCCGTTACAGAATCGCTTGCAACAATAGTAATATCAAACTTACTACCCATTAAAACGGTATCTTGTTTTACAGAGATCTGTGCAAATCCGCAATAACAGAATAATAGAAATATAATTTGCAGAAAAAAATAAGATAGCCTTGTTTTGAGTCTTTTATCTTTCATCTATTTTCTTTTCTCTTAATAACAATCGGTTTTAATCTGGTTGTTTTCTTTGTAGAAATTCAACGGTTTATTGTTCTTTTCTAAACAAATTTTATCTAGCACTTGCTCTACATCTTTCTGCATATTTAATGAACCGCAAATCAAGATTACCCCATTGTTTCTAAGAGTTTCGGCAAAAAAATCAGCATTATGTTCTATGCTATTCATAACATATTCCGCTTGTTGTTCGCGCGAAAAAGCAAAGTGAAATGCCGTTAGTTTTTTCTGCTGAATTTCTTCTTCAAAAAGAGTTTTATAAGTATTTGTAGTATCGTTTTGATTTCTAAAACCTGCATACAAATAAACTGGAATTTTAGCTTTATTTGCTTGAATCATCCCTAAAAACGGCGCAATTCCTGTTCCGTTGGCAATCATAATTACTTTTGATGCTTTCCTTGGAAAATGAAATTCTTCGTTTTTAATTACAACGGCTTGCAATATATCGTTTAATGATAAATTATACAGAAACTGCGACCCCAAACCATTTTCGTGCAACTTCACAACCAAATGAATGTTGTTTTTAATTTTTGCAATAGAATAAAAACGTTCGGGTTGATCTTTCTCCGGATAAATTGCCAATAAATCGCCCGACTGAAAAGTAGTTCTGCTGTTTGGTTTGAAGGTAATTTGAAATGTTTGACTTTCGTTTGAAACCAATGTTTTTTGAACCACTTTAAAACGTTTAAGCTTAGGTGTTTGCTGTTGATAAACCGCCGGAGTTGTAGTTAATGAAACATTGTTTGCTTTTGACCAATCTTTTATCCACAAAACAAATTCGTTTGCAGATTTATCGTTTACCGTATGAACACTTAAAAGTGGATTTGCCCAAGATTGCTTAGCTAACAATTCATGAACATTAAAAGCGAAAGCGCAGAAATCTTGATATTTTGTAGAACCAAAACCAACTACCGAAAATTGTATGGTGTTGGGTTGTGGGAATTTTTCCAGCAGTTTTTCAAATCTGTTGGCATTTGCAGGTGCCTCGCCCGAACCATAAGTTGATGTTAATACAATAAACTGTTTTGCATTTTTAAAAACCGTATAACTATTTAAATTAGACAGATAAGCTTTTTTGCCGTTTGCAAGCAACTGTTTTAGTAATTTATCGGCAAAATGCAAGGTGCTGCCTTTCTCTGACCCGTAAAGAATGATATATTCGGCTTCGTTTGGTTTGAATTTGTTTGCTATTTTAACAGCTTTGCGCTTAAAAGTAATTACAAAACCCGAGTAAATAAAAAACAGAATATTTAATGATGCAACCGCCAATAAAATTGCCCATACGCTGTTGGTTCTGCCTGTATGAAGATCCAAACTTAGAGTTTCAAAAACAGCTGTAACAGGGTATTTTGTTTCGCTTACAATTTGTCCTGTTAACTGATTTACAACAAGTTCTTTATCATTAAGTTTAATTTTAAAGAAATCCTCGGGATCATCGGGAAAAGGAAATTCAATCTTTTTTACATCTTTTAGATAGATTTCTTTAAAAACAGGAAAATCTTTCAGTGGAATTTCTTTGGATTCTTTGTTTTGAAATTCAATAGAAACAGGTTCGTTTTTCTTGATTACTTCAAATCGAACCAAAAATAAAAAAGTACCTGTCAAAGAAATAATTAATATAGGTAGTAACAATAATCTACCCGCTGCAATGTGGAAATATTGTGCGAAAAAATCGCGATTTATCTTTGCGAAAAATTTACGAAATCCCTGTTGGTGCTTTAAAACTAATACGATTCCCGAAACAGCTATCAGCATTAATAAAAAAGACACAACACCAACAATGAACCGACCGGTTTCGTGTAGAAAAAGTGAGCGATGTAAAGACGTAATCCATTGAATAAATTTGCTTTTTTCAATAAGATCTGCCTTTTTTTTACCCGAAACCGGATCGGCAATAAATTTAAAATCGTTTCCTTCGTCATCAAATCCTTCAATAGATACAAACTGGTTGTGATCGATACTTAATTCGATAATTTCAGGATAAACCTCGCGCAAATTGGGCAAAGTTTGGGTAAGCGTTAATTGGTTAAATGCTTCGCTTTTGTATGTTTGGGTTTTCTCGTTAACCGCATCTATCGCTAAAATAACTCCGGTGACCGAAGCTATTATCAAAAAGGTAAACGAAAGAATTGCTAACGTTAAGTGTGCAAAACGCCAAACCGAAGTAACCATTTATGTGTTATTGAACTTTATTTAATTTTACGTAACGAATGTATCCTTTACCTTCTGTTTTTTTAGTAATAGCATCGGTAGTTAACGGAATTTCAGCATCGGTAGAATAATATTTTAAGTCTTCAACAGCGCTTTCAAAACGTATTTTATAACCTTTGTTCATTTTAGATTCATCAATCGTTAAAGTGGTAATGCTACGATCGCCCGCTGCAACAGATGCGCCTGTAATAGCACTTAATTTTTCTTTCTTCTTAGATAAATTTTTAAACCAGTCTTTAAAACCGTTGTACCATTCATCATCTTTCCCCATCATATAAAGTGTTTTTTCGTACTTGCCGTTCGCATCAATTAAAGATACAACAACGTAAGCTTCCAACCCTTTATAATTGGTCATTTGCAACATACATTTGTATTTAGCATTTTGTGCAAATCCCGAAAAAGAAAAAAGAAACACAAAAAATAGTACTGCGCTTATTTTTGTTACTACTTTCATTTTTATTTGTTTAATACTGTTATTTTAAAAAATCTAAAGATACCTTTTTTTCTAAAAGTGTTTCGTTTTCGCTGGCTAAATCAAAAGCAGTTTCATCAAACTGGGTTAAAACATCTTTCTTAGCACCTTTGTTTACCAAATATTTTAAAACGGTATCGTCTTTAGCAACCAATGCAGCTTTGTGCAATGCGGTAACACCTTCGTTGTTTTTAGTATCGATATTAATATTTAAACCATCTAATTGCTTTAGCAGATTTACATCGTTTTTAGCAACTGCAATGTGGTATATTGAATTTCCATCTTGCTGTGGTGCTGCAAAATTAACACCTGCATTTTTAATAATGGTTAACTTTTCTGCAAAATCATTTTTTTGTCCGTCTCTTAATGGCTGATACGATTGTACCAAATAATAGGCTAAATTATTTCCATCTTTATCAACAACATTTGAATTTGCTTTGTTGTTTAACAAAAACGATACCACTTCTGGAGAACCGTAAGCAACAGCCTGTGCCAGAGCGGATGTACCTTTTAAATTTACCTTATTAATATTTTTTGTGTTATTCAAGATTAGCTTTAAAACATTTAAATCAGAGTTTCGAACAGCTTCCATTAAAACAATATTTCCTTCTTTATCTGCCTGATTTACGTTTGCACCTTTATCAATAAAATAAGAAATAATTTCGTTTTGATCTTTTTTGCGAACCAAATTAAAAAGTGCGTTTTCGCCTTTAGTTCCCGTAGCATTTGCGTTGATTTTAAGATCTTCAACCAAATATTTAAAAGTTTCTAATGTAACAGCAGACCAACGCGTACCTTGCGATGCAAAAATTAATGCCTGATTTGTTGGCTTAACACCTTTTTGAGCAAGCGTTTTAAGTACAGCAATATCACCCGTTTTTGCAGCGTAATCAAAAGCAGTGCTGCCATTATCATCGGTATCTTTTAACGATAAACCTTTTGTAGCAAAATATTCTGACAGCTTTAAATCTTTATCATAAGCTATAGAAAGCAACAATAAATTAGCTCCGTTTTGAAACTTTTGTTTAGGATTGTTTCCTGCCTTAAACAACAAATCGTAAACCGCAGTATTTGTTTGTCCGTTACCTGCTGCAAATGAAATTGGTGTAGCGCCTTTATCGTCGGTTCTATTAATATCTGATCCTTTTTCTAAAAGATATTTAACTAGTTCAGCATTGCCTTTACTTGCTGCCCAATGCAGATAAATTCTGCCATCGTGCGTATTTTTACTGATGCTGTTTCCTGGTTGTTCAATTAAATAGATGATTGTTTCTAATGGAGCGTTATTATTGATGGCGATACTTGCTACATCGTGATTTCCGCGATTTGCTTCCGCAGGATTGTTTCCTTTTGATATTTCTGTTTTAACAGATGCCAAATCGGGTGTGCTTTTCCAAAAATCTGAATTTAATAAAGAATTCTGAGCGTTTGCAAAAAATCCCGAAAGCAGTAAAGCTGCTATTATATATTTTTTCATTACAATAATTAATTAGTTAGTAAAATAAATACGTTGTGCATTTTGAAGAGTCAAAATGCACAACGTGTAAAAATAACAATATTAATAAACACCTATGTAGTGATTCCCCGGTTTATTTATTAGTTTGGCACCTTTAGTTACCGTGCCGGTTTTACTGTTTAAGATGTAAATATTACCATCTTTACCAACCGGTGTTAAAGCAATAAAAACCTCATCTCCATCAACCACAAAACCTTGGTATTGACCAAAATCTAAACCAGCTTCGTACGGTAATTCTACTCTCGTTGCAGTTTTTGCATTTAAATCTATACGAGCAACGAAACCTTGATCTTCTGCGCCTTTGTGATTATACATTACATAAGCAATGCCATTACCTGCATATCGCCAAGAATCAACATATGAACCTGTAATTCCTAAAGCACTATCTAAACTAAATACGTACGAATTATCATACTGGTTATTTTGGTTTATTTTTAATATATGTGATCCTTTAGAGCCACGCTGTGTTGCTTGATAGATGTTTCCGTCGTTAGCAACAAAAGCATTAAAACTACGGTAACCGCTTGTATCACCATTATCTACAGTTGAAGTAATGATTTGTGGATTTTCTAATGAAGGATAATCTACAACTACCGATTTTGTTCCTATGCGTGTAAATCCAGATTCGTTTGCACCTGTCTCAGGATTTGTTTTACGCATCCATGTTCCAATAATTAATTTGTTACCGGCTTTGTTTAAAACAGGTGAATCTAAACGAAAAATATGATGTCCTTGTGTTTCTTCTGCAGTTGATAAAGGCAATTCGTATTGCTTGTATTTAGAAATTAAAACATTTTGTAAATCTAATGCTAAAACAGTTGCAGTACCTCTTGTGTATAAATATGCTCCGTTATCATCGGCTTTAACTGCTGGTGCAGTAACGTTTACAGCAATTCCTGTTTTATCGCCATCGAACAACTTTGCCCATCTTGGCGATGTTCCTGCATATTGAGCAATACTTACCACTACGTCCGCTTGTGCAAATGAATTACCTCCGTTCACATTGTATTTTGTAAATTCACCACCGTTATCGCCTGTATATGCTATGTTGTATAGTATTTTTCCATCTACAGATGATTGTAAACGAGCAGTGCGGTTTGATGGAACTGGAAACCCATTTTCATAAACATCTATTGATTTTTCAGGGTTTTTGGCATCTGCTTTACTTACCGAAAAAACTTTAGTTCCGCCATTACCATCACCTGCATTATCTTGCATTAAAGCTCCGGCAACAGTTATCCAGCGATCAGCTGTTTCGCCACCGCCATTATCAACAGGTGTGGTATCATCAGAATTACAACTTGTTAAAAGAAAAGCACCAGTAAGTGCGCTAAATAAAATTGATTTTAGAAATCGATTTTTCATAATATAATTTTTAGAATTTATTAAACGAATAATTTAGTTTTACATAAAAAGCACGACCTGGTTTTTGAACGGCAAAATTGTCATACGCTTCTTTATTAAAAATATTTTTAGCATCGAAACTTAGAACAAACTGTTTACTTGGAAAAACATAACTTAAACCAACATCTTGTATCATTTGTTTTGGTGTTTTAAAATAATCCATTTCTAACCAGTTGGTGTAAAAAGGATCGATCATATTAAAACCGTAATGTAGATTTAGTGTTGATTTTTTTAACAGAAAGTTTGGTACTACATACTGTACACTTCCTGATACAGTAAAAAACGGTTCGTTAGGTAGTTGTTGATTGTAATAAGCAAATTCGTTACCGTTATCATCTAACTTTTTATTGAAAACAGTGTTAAACTTCGACGCATTTACAAACACAATTAGTCTTTTGTTGTAATCGTAATTTAGTTCCACATCAAAACCTTTTGATCGAGTTTTTTGTAGGTTATCGAAAGGTTCCTTTTGTTGCGCATCATTAATTCTCGTATTGGACCTGCGAACTATTTTGTCTTTAGTGTCACGTATAAATCCGTTCATTCCGAAAGAAATGGTATGTTTTGCAATCTTATACGGACCTACTTTAAAACCTAAATTGGCATTGTCACTAATTTCTGCTCTTAACGATGGGTTTTCTATAATGTTTTCTCCTTTATTACCGAAAATTTCATTTTCTGTTGGTAGTCGTAAAGCTCTTTCAAAAGATCCTAATACGGCTATAGCAGGTTTAATTAGATACGATGTTGCCAAGCCGTAACCTACATAATCGTTTTTTCTTTCAGTATATTCGTCAACACGTTGCTTTATACCATCAATTGTTTTAAGAACAGGTATTTTTTTTTCTATTTGTTGCTGGTAATATTTAGAAAACAAGTTAGTTTTTAACCTGGCATCAAAAGCTTTCATTTCGTATGCCAAACCAGTGATATTTTTTAACAAGCTTCTTTGTTCTATAAAATTACGTTCGATAACTGACTTCATTTCATCTTGCTCTCTTCGATCAAAATTGTAGTACAAATGATTTAAAACGAAGCGATGATTGTAATTAATTTCGTACATTAAATTTGCCCTTAAAGAGTACACTTTTACATCAGAATGGTTAATTGTTGGCGCATCTTGTTGGGCACCTTTTTCTGTTAAAATTGGATTTCCATCCAGATCTAAACTTCTTTCTCCAAACCAATTGTAATTCCATTTCACAGTGTCGTTTAGCACTTCGTTTCGCTTACTATACATTCCCGTTACATCAAGGCTTAAACCTTTTAATAAGAAATCTCTTTTTTTGTACACTAAGCTTAACACTTGAGCATCGGCCTCTTCAAATCTTCCCATATAAGGTCTGCTCATATAAGTACCGTGTTGAATTTCGCGATAAACATCTGATGCGTTAACACCTAACATAAATCGATCTGCCCAAGAAACATTGGTAAATCCGGCTTCTACTTGTCCGCCTAGTGATCTGTAAGCATCGTTGAAGCGTTTGGCTCTTACATGTTCTAATCTACCATTAGGTAACGTATTTCTTACAAATTTTCCCCAAACTTCATAATCGTTATCAGAAAAATTATAGAAACTAGACGCTTGTAAGGTAAATCCATTCTTTTTGTTTCTGGTAACTCCGCTAAAGTTTCC